>DAOQAA010000016.1:0-37610 GCA_035353675.1 Methanoregula sp.
TGGGATGCGAAGAGATCGCAGGCAAGACAGAAACAGCGATCCTCCCTTTTCTCCGGGGCATTAGATATCCCCCGGGCGCAGAAGAGGCTGTCGGGCGTATGTGTTCCAAGGCTGTTCTTCCGGTAGCTCGGGCATGTGCCACAGTACTTCATGCAGGTCTGCCGGTTCTCATCAGTATCCTCAATACTAATCGTGCTCGATTTCATTAACGATGCATAGTTTCGCCGGAATAATAGGTTTCCCGCTACGGGAACAAAAAAACAGTCAAATCCTAAAACACCCGGCTCATTACTGCGTTGCATTCGCGGGCAGGTTGTTTGTCAATCTCACCAATTCCCCCTTCGATAAGATCCAGGGAAACGGTTGCATCTTTATCAAATTTTATTACCGACTCTTTTTTTTAGGCCGGTACCGGAATAGGATTGATGATCGGAAGATATGATAAGATCACTATCAGAAGGGTGTGCTGAAACCCGGGATGAGATAAATGCCACAACAACATCATGAGTGTTTTCATGAATAACAAGAGCAGGCCGTAGTTTTAATCCGCTCATGTCGGTGAAAGGAAAATGAATCGGGACTATTGATCCTTTCATTGATATCGCACTTTAATATCAGCAATCGTATAAAGATCCGGTTCTTCATCAAGAAAACCTGAAAGGGAATGTTCCTCTATGGCGTACAGGGCATCCTTTACCGCTCCTTTTTTCCCCCTGGGTTTTGCAGTTTTTTTGCTGCATGATGACTTTTCGTCAATCGGGATGCTACCTGTGCAGTCATGATACAGATTGTTGTCCCAGTGTCGCCATTATAGTTACGGATCCTCATCATTTTCTTTTACTCTGCTCCACAGGGTCTGTTATCACCACTGACAGGGGTTATAAAC
Organism: Methanoregula sp.; assembly: GCA_035353675.1. Lineage (GTDB taxonomy): Archaea > Halobacteriota > Methanomicrobia > Methanomicrobiales > Methanospirillaceae > Methanoregula. Next base: position 887 of record DAOQAA010000016.1, read on the forward strand.
ATTTTACAAATCAATTGTGCTAAAAAATTTCCGAAAATGGAAAAATTGCCATTTCTGGATCCAAAATATTAAAAGATTGAGGATATCCCTCATTTTTCACTGCACTCTTTCCTCATGCGGGTGTCCGGATTTGCAGGATTATTCGCCATCGTCCATTATTTTTTACCCTTCACAGCCTCCGGACAAACACTCGCAAACTTACAGCTCAGGCACTCCCTCGCAGAAGGTCGTGCAGGAAAATCTCCGTACTCATATGATGTATTCATCGTCGCATGCTCCCGGCGTATCATTTCCTGCATGTCCCGCAGTTGTTCTTCGTAGAAGGCATAGGGTTTTATCGCGCCGGTTTTCAAAAAGACCAGTTCGGTTTTGATTTCGTCGGCAGTTTTCCTGTAATATTCCTGTGCCCAGAGGACGTATGCCGCCATCTGGAGTTCCGTCTCATATTCGTCATCGTCCCTGCCGGTCTTCCAGTCGGAAAGGACAAGCGTACCGTCCGGCATCTTCCCGACAAAATCAACCTTGACGGTTACCCCGACATCGCCGATACTGAAATGATCATACTGCTCGTGCCGCAGGCATTCCCGGTTCCGGTAATCCGGCCATTTCCCAAAAAACGTCTCAAGACAGGTCTTGCCGTTCTCTTCGATATATGTATAAAATGAATCCGGGATCTCCCCGCCGTTGTGGTACTCGGCGAAGGTTTCGCCGCCGATATTTTTGTAAAGCGAGACTTTTTTTCTAAAGGCGCTCAAGGCACCTTCAGGATCCACCTGTTTATTATCGCAGAAAAGCTGGATCTGCTGGTCGATGATCTCGTGGATGAGCTGGCCCTGGACTACAAACTTTGAAGTGAAGTTCTTGAGCCAACGGATTTTTTCCGGGTCCACAACAGCCCCGCTCTTCACGTATGGCGCAATGTAATCGTAATAGTACTGCCGCTGGCACCGGTTCCAGACCCGGTGCCGGGTAAAAGACCAGTTATTTGTTTTTATGAAAAAATGGATCCAGTTCTGACATACCTTTTTTTGTGAAGAAGTATTGTGAAATATCTTCCGCATTTGTTTTTACAGGTTCACTGACCCATTCATGACAGCCATTGCCATCACAAACCCTGCACAGTAACGGGTAAGTCCCCCAAGCCTTGTGCTCGTACCCTGGAGAAGTGACTGGAAAAGATCCCTGCCGGTTTCCTTTTTACTTTTGTCAATTTGGGCAATCCGGCAGGTCTTTTTCCTTAAGGTATTCCTGTCAGCAGGCGGGGCATGGCGGGCCGTCGCAGCGGGTATAACACCCTTCCCTGCAGTCAGGAGTGCACCCGATGTTGAGAGTCCAGCAGGGTTCACATTCTGCTGCACAAACCGCACAGGCAGCATTGGGCCATTCCGGGTTATTCGACGGCGGGGCGAGTATCTTTTGTCCTGGCAGATCTATCGCATAATAATGCACGCCGGCAACAAATGTTCCGGCAATCGACAGGCACATCATAAACAAAATCAGCCTCGCGAGTGGTGATTTTATTAACAGTGATATGGACCGAGAACTTTCCTGACGTGCAAGTCGTCAATTTATGGATGGATGTTAGGGGAATATAATGGATGCAGATTTGAAAATTACCAAAAAGAATTGTCATACCTCCGTCTGCGGGGCATTCTTCTCCATAATCGGCCCGGTTTGTAGTAATTGATTTCCCGGATAATGCTAATGCTGCCGCAATTCTATTGATTATAAAAAAATCCTGCACCAGGATTGCCACTCTCTATTAAGAGGAGGTTTCCAGCAAACATCAGGCAAACCGGTACGACTCGGGGGGAATGCTAATCGTGAAGCGTGCACCTTTTCCTGCCAAACCGTTTTCAGAAATTGTGAAATCCGACATGGCAAGGATCTCGCGTACGATGAATAAACCGTATCCGGTATTCTTTCCGTATCCCCGGGTAAAGATCAGTTCTTTTTCGTTATCGGGAATGCCAACGCCATTGTCTTCAAACATAAGGGAAATTCCGGTCTCTTCTATCTTATATGAAATCCTGATAAGGGTCAGGTGCCCCGCATGCTTCAGGGAATTATCCAGCAGGGTATAAAACACTTTTTCGATGAGGGGATCGGTATAGACTTCAAGGTTTCCCAGATCAGCAATAACTTCAACGTCGTTAAGGTTAATTATCGCAAGTACCTTCCGGATTGCGGACTGTAGATTAACCCACCGGGGCGGTTCCATCCCTACATTCTGGAAATCACGGGTAAACGTGATCTGCTGCAGGATCGTTTCAGCAATTTTCATCTCCCTGTCGATAAGGTCCAGGACTTCAGGGTCTTTTGTCCGCTTTTTCTGGAACGTAATGAACCCGGTCAGCGCAGAAAGCTGGTTCATGATGTCATGACGGGTGATACTTGTGAGAAGTGCAACCTGCTTTTGCGCTTTTTTTACTACGTCTTCGGCATATTTTTTCGCAGAAATATCAATGATAAATCCTTCAATGAGTATAACCTCACCTGACGGTGAAAAAACACCGGTCCCCTGTTCCCACACCCATTTGGATTTGCCGGACGCAGTCCTGATACGATACTCGATTTGGTACCGCTTTTTTTTCTTAAGGGCAGCCTGTATCATATCATAAACCATCTGCCGGTCCTGAGGATGGATAGTCAGGGAAAACGCAATGCTCCGGTTGTTTATAAGATCCACCGGAGAATATTCAGTAAGATCGCTGCACCCTTCGCTTACAAACTCCATGGTCCATTCCGGGTCATTACGGCACCGGAACGCCATCCCTGGCAGGTTACCCATGAGGGTTTCAAGCTCCCGCTGGCTTTCAAGAAGGGCCTCCTCCGCTATTTTTTTGTCGGTAATATCAATACCAAACGAAATAATCTCCCGGATCCGGTCTCCGTCCCGGATTACCGTATTGTTCCATGATATGTGCCGCACTTTTCCGCTCTTTGTCAGGAGGGGAGTTTCACTTTTTCCGGGAACCCCGCGTACCGTAGCCTGCGATACCATCTCCCATATCCGGGGAAATTGTTCCCTTGGTATCAGGTCAGACCATTTTGATTTGAGAAGTTCATCATGCGAGTACCCGCTAATCTCCTCTGCCGCCCGGTTGGCAAGGGTAATACGTCCCTTGCCGTCCAGAATAATAATCATGGCATTTGCCGCCTGGATAAGGCTCTCGGCATATTCTTTGGCTGAAACTACTTCTTTTGCCCGTTCCAGCACCCGCTCTTCCAGTTCCTGCTGATAATTTTTCATACGGGTAATATCTTCGAGGATAAGTCCAGCAGCATGGCTCCCTTCAATAAAAACGAGAGGAATGCATTTGCACCGGAAAAAACGCCCCGTATCTATCGATTCAAATGTTATCTCATGGATCGATTCCTCACCATTAAGTGCGTTTTTTATACTGGTGATAAGGTCGCGGGAAAAATGGGCAGCGAGCGGAGAATATTCCAGCCTCTTTCCTTTCAGGTCCCCCGTTTCCATTCCAAAGAAACTAAGTGCGGGTTCGTTGATTTCGCGGATTGCAAGGTCGGTATCAAGGATAAGTATCAGATCTGTTGAAAGACTGAGTACTTTTGTGATCGGGACACGTTGACAGATACTGAAGAGTTTTGCCCGGCCAAGTTCCCGGATATCAGCCTGGCCGGATACAACAAGGGCATTGAGATATTTTGCTGTAGTCGGACGGCTTATGCCAAGCGTCTTTGATACCTCTTCAATTGTCAGGCCGTGAGGATTTGTCCGTAGCAGATCCTTTATCCGGCCCTGTTCCGTCCCTTTATCCATTTTATCCATTTTTGTAATGGTTTGGGATTTGTTATTGCAATATATAGGATTGTTGATATTTATCGCTGTTTTTTAATAATGAAAATCATTAAACAATATATTTAAATATTGATGGGTGGGATTAAAGAACCCAAATATCGGGCCTGAAAAATTCACTGACAGGAACTATTAAACCTGTAATGTGGGTAAATCCTGACATGCCCTGCGGGTAAACTCCGAGAAGCAAAAGACACTCCCATAAGATACCGCGAAAGTGAACCGGAATGTACAATGAGGGTATTCATCTGCCGGCACCAGTGGTATCTTTCGGAGGCATGAGGAGCAGAAAACAGGTACGACAAAACATCAGTTCCATTTCACATAATGGGGATGTGCGGGGCTGATTGACAACTGCATAAAAAAGAGAGGAAATGATAAAACTATGACCGGAGATCTGAAAAACTACGAGGGGTCGCAATCTCTTGAAGAATGCCAGAAAGAGAACAAACAGTTACGGTCGCGACTGGCTGTTGCGGACCTGGTCTACCAGGGCCTGGACCGCATGGACATACCGATCCATGTGATCGATAAAAATTACAGGATTATCTACATCAACCAGAAGTGTCTTCAGATGCTGGGGATGACAAGAAACCAGGCGATGGGAAGATATTGCCATGATCTTTACAAGACCAAGAACTGCAGGACCGAGATATGTCCCTGCCGTATGGCAATGGCCCGTGATGAGTTTGCCGAATGTGAAAACCTTACCGGTACTAAGCAGATCATCCAGTGCTATGCTGCACCGATCAAGGATACTGATGGAAACATTATCGGATCGATTGAATACTTCCCGGATGTTACCCAGCAAAAGCAGGCGCTTTCGGATATTCTCCGCGTTGCGGACGAAGCTACAAATGGTAACTTCAATACACGTACCGATTCAAACCTTCACAAAGGCGATTACCTGAAAATATCCAATGGGATCAACCAGATCCTTGACATCGTTATTGACAAGATGGTATATTATGAGGCCATCCTCAACTCGATTAAAAGCCCGATATCGGTCACTGACGCTGACAACCGGTGGACATTTATCAACAAGGCTCTTGAGGACATGCTGCATGTACGGCGTGAAAATATCCTTGGCAAGAACTGCAGCAACTGGGGCGCCACAATCTGCAACACTGACAAATGCGGCATCAACCGGCTCAAAAAAGGATATAATACAACGGAATTTGAGCAGGCTGGCGGGTATTACACTGTTGACTGCAGTTATATCAAGAACGCCCAGGGCCAGAGTGTAGGCCACGTTGAAGTTATCAATGATGTCAGCATAATGAAAAAATCCCAGAAATATATGGAGAAAGAGATTAACGAGCTTATTAAAATATATTCGAAGATGGCAGAGGGAGACCTTACACCCCGTTATAACCTTACTGCTCCTGACGAACTGACCCGCGAGGTACACGAAGAATTAAAGAAACTCCAGGCGGGGGTTCAGGGTATTATCGGCAATCTCGAGAACAACCTCCAGGATATCAACTCAAAGATGTTAAACCTGACCACCACGGCAGACAATGCGGCGAGCAGTGTCACTGATGCGTCTAAGAGTATCAACCAGATTGCAAAGAATGTCGGCTCCGTTTCAGAAAGTGCCCAGAAGTCTTCGGAAAGCGTTGACCAGATGTCAAGGGCAATGCAGGACATGAGTGCTGCTGTCGAAGAGATCACATCCAGCATGGAAAACGTCCAGTCCCAGGCACAAAATGCAAACTCTGCCGCAAAGAATGGTGCCATCCTGGCGGAAAATGTCAATAAAAACATGGATGCGATCACACAGAGTGCCGGCTCTACATATCTCGTAATACAAGATATCGAGAAACAGATGAGCGACATTGGCAAAATCATCGTCCTCATCCGGGATCTCGCAAACCAGACTAACCTGCTCGCATTGAATGCTGCAATTGAAGCGGCCCGGGCCGGCGAACACGGTCGTGGGTTTGCAGTGGTTGCATCTGAGGTCAAATCGCTCGCTCAGGAGTCCCGTTCAAGTGCTGAGAAAATTGAGGAGATGATCACGCAGCTCAATACGGTTACCAAGAAAGCAGCCGACGGTATGGAGGAAGCCCGGACTATTGTTGGAAAAGGTGCCGAAGAATCACAGAAGGCCCTTGACGCATTCAGGTCAATCCAGAAAGCAGCAGAGATTGTTGCCAACAGTGCCACAGAAGTCGCCTCGGCTACACAGGAACAGGCTGCAACCACCGAAGAAATCACAGCAAGTGTTACTGAAGTAGCAAGGCTTATTGAACGGACGGCAAAGGAGGCAGGCGATGCGGCTGCGGCTTCAGAAGAAACCGCTGCGGCTATTGACGAGATCGCGCGGTTGGGCCAGGAAGTCGGCCGCGTTGCTGTAGAGGCGATGGAAGCAAACAAGAAGTTCAAGGTGAACTAACCGGGGCTCATATGGCGGTAAAAGCAAGTGCGCCCGTCCCGGAGGTGCCATCAAAAGCGACCGGGGATACAGGAAAAAAGCCGGATGTTATTCAGGTTGTTGAGTTCGCTCTGGGAAACGAACTTTTTGCAATCGATTTATTCGATGTCAAGGAAGTGGTTGAATATACAACCATCACAAAACTTCCCAATGTTCCTTCGTATGTCCGGGGAATTATTGATCTCCGCGGAGAGATCACGACCATTGTGGACTTAAAACAGCGCCTGAATATTACCGATGAGAGCAGGGTTGCTGCGGAGGCTTCCCGGATTATTGTCCTTGATGACAAGATAACAAAGTCCAAGATCGGAATTCTTGTCGATGATGTCACCTCGGTTTCAACGTTTGAAGGGACACAGGTTGATTACACTTCGACAGCACTTACCCATGAAGATACTGCAATTATCGGTATTATCAAGCGGAAGATCAAGATAAAAGACAAGGAGAAAAACGAGTTGATCATCTGGATAAATGTCCGGATGCTGCTTGAGGATATTGACGCGGTCAGTATCTGATACTCATCTCACAATCCGGGATCTGGTGCCGTTACATTAATCCAATAATTCCGGTTCTTTTTTTCAGGTTCAGGAAATTTTCATTAAATTTGCATGAAACGTGCAACATTAAAAACTAAAAATAGGACAACAATTTCCCAAAATGAAAAAAAGAACGGTGCATAAGGACAAAACGCGACAATCCGGAAGTTCTTACGTACTCTTGTGAAAAAACGGATGGAAAACCCGGAACCAGCGATGAGCGGGCCTTATTCTCCTTTTATTCCGGTCATCAGGAAAACAGTAAACGTTTGGATCTTCCCGTCCGGCCTGGTTTTCTGCACAATTGCAGCCGTCCGGTTGCGTACCGCCACAAACCCGGCAGCCTCGAAATATTTTTTCATCATATGACGGTCAAAACCGAAGTGGAAGATGCCCTCGTTTGAATCGTGGAATTTTCCCTCATCTGAATCGAGATCGGCAATTGCAATCGTCCCTCCGGGTTTTGTGACGTTGTAAATTTTTTCAAGCAGCAACCCGACGTCTTTGATGTGGTGGAAGGTCATGCTGCTTGTCACAAGGTCAAATTGTCCTGTAAGGGTATCGCCCTTTTCAAGGTCAACAGGTTGTGTCCGGATATTACAAAATCCCTGTTTTTGGACTTTCTTATCAAGGACTTCAAGCATCCCCCGCGAGTTGTCAACCGCAGTAACCGCGTGGACATAGGGCTGGAGCGCCAGAGTTAATAGCCCCGTTCCGCAGCCGAAGTCCAGCACGTCCATTGCAGGATCAAGAGGAACGGTTGCGAGGATTGCCTGCGCTACGTCGTTCGCTGTCTTTACCCGACGCGGGTTCTCGTCCCAAGTTGCCGCTGCGGTATCAAAATCGCGTTTTTCGCCGGCCATGACTCTGTCGGATGATTAGCAGGATAAACGGAAATAATGCACGGACGGGTCTTTTAAAAATGAGGTCGTGTATTCCGGGCAGGTCTTTAGGATATGTTCATCTTTCCCGACAGTTCCCGGGCCCATGCCCTGATTGTCTCCCCGTCTCGGAAGTCTCCCACCGGCGATTTCACTTTTTTTATGATCCAGTTCTGGAACCACGAGAGTTTTGCCGGGTCGAGTCTGCCGGCAAAAACGGTTTCAGCTACAAGTGAAAGCGGTACAAGAGATGCATGGAGCTCTTTTGTTGCACATGCCATCCCCTCCTTATCGTTTGTTGCTGCGGCAAGACAGACAACAAAACCGGCCACCGGCAACTTCAAAAGAGCATCATGGTGGCGTTTTGAAAACTTCTGCACATCGCCGATTAACGTTCCCATGTACATCGGGCCGCCGATAACAACCGCATCGTACCCGGCAAGCGATGCAACGGTTCCCGCCAGAAGGACATCGGCAGTATGCCCGGCGGCCTGCAATTCTTTTCCGACTGCCTGCGCAATCTCCGCAGTCGATCCTTTTTTCGATGCATATGCAACAAGGACGCGTGCCATGATAATTCCCGGGCGGATCATAGGTTCCGTTCAATATTAAACCGGCGCACGGAATCATTATCAGTCCTTTCCGCATGTTATTCCGGCCACAAAAATTGTCTGAATGCCGGAATTTTACAGGACTACGAAAAAATATATCAAAAACCGGGCCGCCGTTATGCAGTGTTCCTCCCGCCCGGGCAGTTGACAAACGTGGTTGAAACAATGGTGATCGTGCTGCTGTCACCTTCGATTGGGTCCCGGGAACCGGGGGAGCAGATAAATGCAGAGTTTTTGACAGTTACGGTTGCACCAAGGGAATAGATCATTGCCCGTACCGCCTTGTTGTTGACAAATGTCGAGTTACTGACAGTAAGCCGGGATGTGCCGGGGAATGGATTGAACGTGACGGTGATTGCACTCCCGCGGGTTGCCGAACTGTCCATAAATGTGGTGTTCTCAACGGTAACGGGACCTCCCCGGGAATAAATTGCGCCCCCGGATGTTGCAGAACAGTTGACAAAACGAGAGGAACTGATATTCACTGCGGCCATATCGGGGTTATACACGTGTGAATGACTTTCGATTGCTCCACCGGTGGTCGCGTGACAATCTGTAATGGCAGATGAGATAACCGTAACCGGCCCACCGTCTGCACTCACCACACCTCCACCGGTTGCTTTACAGTCGGAAATTGTGGATGAAATAATTGTCACAGGACCGCTTGCGGAACGTTCACCTGCGAGAGCATCGGCCTCGATCACCCCGCCGCCGGTGGCCTGGAAGTGGGTGATAACTGACGATGTGATAGTGACCGGACCACCCATTGAATGAATCGCGCCGCCGGTAACGGAATTTCCGTTACGGAGGGTTACATTGTCAATCGACAGGAATACTCCCCGGGTAGTTATCCAGCCCCAACTCCCGTGTTCCACAATTGATCGTGCCTGGAAGATCGAACCGCTGTTCAGCCCGTCGATAATGGTATTTGTCGCGTTGCCGCCGTTTGCCGGGCTGGCTTTGATCGTTATGTCCTTTGATACGTCAATGCCGTGCTCGAAATATGTCCCGGGATTCAAAACAATGGTGTCCCCGTTGTTTGCCTGACTGATTGCACCGGAGATCCCGCCGGGGGTTGTGTTATCTATTGTTATTTCTGCGGCTGACACCGGTACAATTCCTGCCGCAAGAAAAAGTATGAAAATACCAAGTGCTACCCACCCAAGATGCACGTTTCCCATTTTCCATCACCCGACTGTACGACACTGGTAAGGGAAAAGCATGAGTCACCCGGTCCCGTATCGTATACGGGATACGTAGTTCAGCATAAATACATAAAAGTACCTGAATTATTCTCTATCGATAATTTGTATGTCCCTGTTCCCCAACACCAGCCGATCTCCTGTGACGCAGATGAAAACAATCGGCCTTATCGGCGGCATCAGCTGGCAGTCGTCCATTGAGTACTACCGGCTGTTAAACGAACTCGTCAACCGGAGACTCGGGGGGCTGCATTCCGCAAAACTCCTGATATTTTCCATTGAGTTCGGGAAATTTTCCGAAGAGGAACGGCTGGCAGGCAAAGGTAACTGGACTCTTCTCGCAGACACGATGATTGATGCAGCCCAACGGCTCAAAGCCGGCGGGGCGGATTTTCTTATAATCGCATCCAACTGCATGAACTCCCGTGCCGATGACATCGAATCAAAAGTCGGGATTCCGGTTCTCCGCATCACAGATACTACGGGTGCAAGAGTTAACAGGAGCGGGATTAAGACTGTAGCACTGCTCGGCACCAAATACACCATGGAGGCACCGTTTTACCGGGACCGGCTGGAACAAAAATACGGTCTTTTGGTAATTATCCCAAACGAAGCCGAACGCGATTACATCAACACCGTGATCTTTGATGAGCTCTGCGCCGGAAAAATCCGCAGCGAATCACGGAAGCGGTTCGTTGAGATCATCAACCGGATCGTAAAAGAGGATGGGGCAGAGGGCATCATTCTCGGCTGCACCGAGATCCCGCTTCTTGTCAAACAAAAAGACGTGAGCGTTCCGGTCTTTGATACCATGCAGATACATGCCGAGGCTGCGGTGGATTTTGCGCTTGGCGGAGATGGATAACCCGCAGGTGTACCGGGCTTTTTTATTATCGTACCTGAACGCCAAAAATAACCCGGTCTTATAGACCGGAAATGAATTTTTGGCAGGAGTGAAACGGACATGAATCGATCCTGTTACAACGGAATAATGAATGCTAAAAAATTACTGGCGGGTCGTATCCCATTCCGGTTTTTTCGTTCACACCTCTTTTGAGACCTTGTAGAGCATTTCAGTCGGGATTGTCTCCAGGGTCTCGGTCCTGACCGTCCCGAACTTCCCGACAATCGTAAGGAGTTTCACGAGTTTCTCCTTTTCCGGCATCTCAAAGATCGCGACAAAGTCATACTGGCCAAACGTGTAATAGAGGGCGATGAGCTTTCCCCCAAGCGATTCGATAATCTCTTTTGCTTTCCTGTCCCGCTCATCGATACGGTCAATTTTATCGAATGCCGCATGAGTCAGGTGCCCAAGCATCACATAGACTGGCATACGGCATCCTTACCCGAGTGTAGTAATTAAATTTTCGCAGGTACGATTCGTAAAAAGTCTCATGGAATGCAAATGAAAAGGTGATATGGGGATGGAAGGACCTGCACCACTTTTTTCTATCTCATGTTCATTGCAGGGAAACCCTTTCTTCCTTCGATCTCCGGCATACATTTTTATCCGGAACCGGGAGTCCTCGGGTAAAAATTGTCAAACGCGCGAGGGTTTCATTTCAGGAAATGTGCCCAGCAGTTACGAAATTTTCCGACGTGAATAACAGGCCTGTAAAATTTTATTTCCTGATTTTTACAAAACCCATATATCCAAATTTAATATATTTATAATGTATAATAACAAAGTTATAAATACTAATGACGCATTACACATCCAATTGCCTCAGAGGGGATAGAGGAGAATACAGACTGGTACAGCGGGTTTATCTCCCTGTTACGGCGCAGGGGAACAAAATGATAATGACGCTGTACTATGGAGCCGAACACATGTGCCACCTGTTACAAGGATGTGGCGCCGGACTGTCCGAAACCTTGAGTTCAGGTTAAATCGGACAAGCGACGGGCATACATTACTTCCTGTGGCAATGTGCCGGTTGTATATGAACCCGTGCATCCAAACGGCGAACGATCTGCGGGTGAAATGACATTGCAACCGGGGCCGAAGGGTGTTCAAATTGAGGCCCTTTTGGGGCACTGTGTTTTACAGGATTTTTATTGGGAATTGTCTCCGGCAGATGAACGGTTGATCGTTCCTGCATGACCGGTGCCAATGAACTGTTTTTTTTAAAATTCCGGGTTGTTTGTTGCAGGAAACATAAAAAGGAGCGTTTCGGTTTCTAACATTTTTATGAATTAACAAAACAGTTCCCACTGTTTCGGGCTCTCACACGCCCATTACAATCTGGACTGCCGTCGGATACTTTTTGACAATTGCATAGACAATCGGGCGTGACACCCAGAAACGGTCGCCCTGCATCGTCCTTAACGTGCTCACCTCGCCAAGTGCCTGTAGGGCTTCAAGAGCCGGTTCATCCGGGCACGAGCAGCTGTTGGGAGTGTCCGGCGAAGAATAAAACAGGATTGGGAGTTTTAAGTGCCGCTGCAAACTTTCAGGAAGGGATTTTCCCAGCAGCTGAATGATGGATTTATCGAACGAATAGGTCTCCCCTTTCTTTGTCACCGTGCAAGGCGTATCCTCTGACAACAGGTCAGCCAGGGTTTTTCTGTGCTGCACGAGCCCTTCGTTCATCCTTTTTATCTCACGGCCAATCCAGTTGGAAAGAACTGATTCATCCGTGATACGCGGAGGGTAGGTCATGACCATGTGGAGGATATCTTTTGAAACGTATCAAGATATGGTTGACAGCCACGTGGGAAAATGGGTCATTTTGCATTGGTATGACCGAAAAATTCTACTCCTCCTGAGGTATAGTCGTTCATTGTCAATGGGTGTAGGGGACGTGATATCTTATGCTGAAATCAGAATGTCCCGGACTGACCCGGGCAGAGGAAAAGCAACTGAAACTTGCCGTTGAAGGGAAGTGCGAACTCTGCCGCGACTATTTCCCGTTCCCGGATCTCGTGATCCACCGCATCTCCCGGCGCCTGTACCGGGAAATGGTGCGTGATCCTTCCGCCCGTATTCTTATTGTCTGCCATCTCTGCCACGAGCATATCCACAGGCTTCCCATGAAAGTCAAAGCCCAGCGTGCAATTGTTTCCCGCCGGTCTTTTTTTGTCCGGCAGGATCTCCGCAGGATCCTCGGGTATACTGCCAAACCCTATCACCCGCCAAAGAAGACCGGAATTGCCCAGATGTACGAGGAGTACTTTTTCCATTTCCCGCCCGGTTCATTCAGGCTTGGCGGGTGAAGGGAAGACTTGAACTTAGTCACGCAGAGGTTAAGCCCTCTCCGCCCTTTTTGCCTCACGCTCGCGGAGCTCCTTTCTTTTTATTTTTCCGGAATAGGTCTTCGGGAGGGAGGTTACAAACTCAATTACTCTTGGGTATTTGTACGGGGCAGTCACTTTTTTAACATGTTCCTGAAGGGCGGCCATGAGATTTCCGGATGGGCTGAATCCGGGTTTTAGAACAACAAATGCCTTTACAATCATTCCCCGGATCGGGTCTGGCGATCCAACGACTGCCGCCTCGGCAACAGCCGGGTGTTCCAAAAGGGCGCTTTCCACCTCAAATGGCCCGATACGGTACCCTGATGCTTTGATTACATCGTCATCCCGGCCGATAAACCAGAAATTACCGTCGTCATCCATCGCGGCCTTGTCATCGGTATAGTACCAATCGTTTACAAAGGACTTGCGGTTCGCTTCCTCATTTCCGATATACCCGGAAAACAAACCGACCGGACGCGGAGAAAGGGAGATCGCGATCCTTCCTTCACGGTTGGCACCCACAGGCCGGCCTGCTTTGTCGTGAAGCTCGATGTGCCAGCCCGGAGCCGGTTTCCCCATGGACCCGGCCGGGCACTGGCAGCCGGGAAATGATCCAATACAGAGAACCGTCTCTGTCTGGCCGTATCCATCATAAATCCAAAGACCTGTCTTCTCTTTCCAGACCCGGATTACTTCAGGGTTCAAAGGTTCACCCGCACTCACGCAATGACGGAGTTTTTCAAGATTATACGCGGAAAGGTCGAGAAGGATCAGCATCCGGTAGACCGTGGGCGGGCAGCAGAACGTCGTTATCCCGTATTTCTCAAGAAGCGGCGGGATCTCTTTTGGATCAAATTTTTTCCTGATATCGTAGACAAAAACTTCTGAACCTTCAATCCACTGGCCAAACAGGTTCCCCCACGCACTCTTTGCCCATCCGGTATCGGAGATGGTGAAATGGAGGTCTGTCGGGCGCAGGTCCTGCCAGAGGCGGGCGGTCACGATATGCCCAAGCGGGTAGCTGTGGTCGTGAAGTACCATCTTGGGGTTGCCGGTCGTGCCGGAAGTAAAAAATATCAGGAGAGGATCAGACGATTTTGTCATCACCCGGGGCAGGACGTTTCCGGATGTCGGAGGCTGCGGCGGGCCGGACGTTTTTTGTGAATACATGATCCAGCCCGGGAGTTCCCCGTCAACTACCATGCGCCGCGTACAAAAATTCCCGTCCCGGACTGCTTCCTCCACTTTGGGTGCGTTCTCGGAGTCCGTGACGATCAGTGCAAACCCGCCGGCATTAAGTCTGTAGGAAATGTCATGGGATGTGAGCAGGGTGGGTGCCGGGGTGTAGACTGCCCCAAGTTTGATTGCGGCGACAATAATGATCCACCATTCCGGGATCCTTGGGAGCATGATGAATACCCGGTCGCCTTTCGAGATCCCGTTTTCATGAAGGATATGTGCCACCCGGTCCGATTCGGATTTTATATCCCCGAACGTGTAACGTTTCATTTCACCCTGCTGGTTTACCCAATAGAGGGCCGGTTTGTCCGGATCTTTTTTGGCCCATGCATCGACAACGTCATAGCCGAAGTTGTAGTACTCCGGCACACTGATGGAAAATGTGCGGCACTTATCCTCTGGTTCGTTGCTCCTTGTTATATCCGGGGATATTGCGGACATACATGCGCGTATTGCTCCCTAAACATACTTGAAGGTATAGTCTTTTTTAAAATCCAAGTATATCCCCATAGCATCACAAGGCAGGAAGTATGAAAAGAAACGGCGGGATTCTGGATTTTTTGGCATTAATGCCGGGTCCTTGTCCAGAAACTATTATGAGTCCCGGAATCCAGAGCACCGCATATGGGAGACATCATCGACAATCCCATTTTAAGCGAACGGCGTTTTGTGTTCTCCGACCGGCATGATGCGGGCAGGAAGCTGGGGGAGTTTGTAAAAACACTTCCCGGACTCTACGATCCGGTTGTCCTTGCCATCCCGGCCGGCGGAGTACCGGTCGGGAGGGAAGTTGCCACTTTGCTGGGGGCACCGCTCTTTCTTGCCATCGTGCGGAAGATCCAGATCCCGGGCGATACGGAATCCGGCTTTGGAGCGGTTACATGGGACGGGAAAGTGCTCATCAATGAAAATCTTCGTGCAGCACTTGGCCTTTCCCGGCAGGAAGTTGAACGGGCCGTTGCAAATACCTCTGAAAATGTCAGTGCCCGGGTTGCCCGTTATGCGGGAGAACAAAAATTTCCTTCCCTTTCGGGTAAGACAGTTATCATAACCGATGACGGACTTGCATCCGGCTACACAATGCTTGCCGCCGTACAAAGTATTTATGATAAAGGCCCGGCACAAATTATCGTCGCCGTCCCGACAGCATCTGCTAGTGCCGTACGGCTTGTTGCCGGCAGCGCCGACCTTTTGGTCTGCTTAAACATCAGGAGCAGCCGGAGGTTTGCCGTTGCCGAAGCATACGAACAATGGTATGACCTTGATGACCGTGAAGTCCTTTCTGAACTGGCCGGTACATCGTAAAATCCGGATTGGGATTACGTGGATTACCGGGGAGGTGAGCGATGAAAATCCAGTACAAAAATATTCCGGCCGAACTTACCCGGCTCGCCCGCTGGGTTGTCTGGCAGTATGAAGAACGGAACAACAAACCAACCAAACCGCCATATGTCCCGGCGCCGGGAAAAAAGCGTCATGCACTCGTTAATATTTCCTCAACATGGGGTACGTTTGAACAGGCAAAAAACGTAAAAGAGTCAGAAGGCTTTGACGGGATCGGTTTTGTACTTGGGGATGGCATCTTCGGAATTGATTTCGATCATGCAACAGGGGACATGGTAAAAGAAGCCCTGACACTTGGTTCCTATACGGAATGGAGCCCGTCGGGTCATGGAGTTCATGTGATCGGGCGTTCAGGGCTCCGGCTTAAAGGCCGTAAGAAAGGAACTGTTGAACTTTACATGCAGGGAAGGTACTTTACCGTCACCGGTGCAATAGTGCCCGGGTCACCATCGGATATTAAGGAGATTCCACCGGACCGGATGATGGAATTTTTCCGGCGGCATTTTGAAGAATGATCCGGAACCGCAGACAGGATGTCACCACCAGCCTGACACAGACTTGAAATTTTTTCCAGTAGTCAGGGGAATTATCAAATTATCACGACAGATACTATTTGGTCAATCCGCGATTAAAACAGGAATCTGTAGGTTTCAAGCGTAAATACGGTTTATAAAATATAAATTAACAAATTAAATAATTTTTGCCATTTCAACAGAATTAAATACTATTTAATTTATGTGTAATTATGGCAGTGTCCTTCATCGGAGAATTTGTCCTTCTCTTCCAGATGGCCTGCGTCATATTTCTTTTTGCTTACCTCTTTTCAAAGAGCAGGTATTATACCGATATACTTGAGCACAAGGCTTCAGTTCCTGTTCAGCTGGTTCTTGCAATTATCTTTGGACTGCTCTCGGTTTATGGCATGACAAGCGGCCTGACCTTTTATACTGCGACCGTTAACATCCGGGACTTCGGGCCGCTCGCTGCGGGTCTTGCCTGCGGGCCGTTTGTCGGGCTCGGTGCCGGGATCATCGGGTTCCTCTTCCGTTTATGGGTCGGCGGAACAAACGTCTATGTCGTTGCACTCGCTCCGATTATAGCCGGGATTGTCGGGGGTCTTGTCTATAAATATAGCAACCGTGATCTGGTTTCAACAAAAAAAGCCGTGATCATTGCAGTAATCGTAGAAACATTTGTCGCCGCAATTGCACTTATCGTCCGGATGATTAACGGCGATTCAGCTGATGAAATCCTGACCATAGCAATTAACGTCGCGCTCCCGATGATTCTTATGACCTCGATTGCGGTCGGAGTCTTTTGCATTATTCTCCATGACGGGCGAAGAGACAGAAGACTCCAGAAAGAAAGATTGCAGCTTGAGCTCGAAGTAGAATCGAAAAAAAACCTCAATACCATCATCAATACGATTGCCTACCCGGTTTATGTTATCGACAGGGATCACCGCCTGGTCCTTGTTAATGACAGTATGTGCAGGTTTGTTGGACGTTCCCGAGAAGAACTTCTTGGAAAAACCCATCGGGATATTTACATTGAAGAAAGCGCTGAACCACACTGGGAGCGGGTGGAAAGGTTGTTTGCGCATCCCGAGCCTCGTGAAGAAATTGTTACGATTATAAAGCCTGACGGACAGAAATGCACGATCATTTCAACATCGGCCTTCTACACGGATACTTTTGGGAATAAATTTATGGTCTGGGTGATCCAGGATATCACCGAACGCAAGCGGGCAGAAGATGCACTTGCTGTAGTAAATAAAAAACTCGACCTGCTCAACAGTATTACCCGCCACGATATCCTCAACCAGTTGAGCGTCCTTTCCGGATATCTTGAATATTCCAAAAATATCGCCAGTAACCCAGAAAAAATACAGGAATTTATTGCAAAAGAGATAAAGGCTGCAAATACCATCCGTCACCAGATCCTGTTTACCAAAGATTATCAGGGGATGGGCGTGAAAACACCAGTCTGGCAGTATGTCAGCATGTATGTTATCCAGGCTAAAGGGGCACTTAACCCGGGAAATACCGGGATCCTTATTGACCGGACTGATCTGGAAATTTATGCCGATCCACTCTTTGACAAGGTTTTCTATAACCTGATCGATAATGCGCTGCGGTACGGTGGAGCCGGAATAAAAACAATCCGGGTATACAGCAGGGAAAACCAGAACGGTCTTTCCCTTTTCTGCGAGGATGATGGTGCAGGGATTACTGAAGAAGATAAAAAGAAATTGTTTACAAAAGGTTTTGGGAAAAATACCGGGCTTGGATTATTCCTTACCCGCGAGATCCTGGCAATAACCGGGATTACCATTACAGAAAACGGGACTCCGGGAAAAGGAGCCCGGTTTGAACTGACCGTGCCAAAAGGGGCATTCCGGTTCACCGAAAATAAAGAACAGGGCAGGACAGGATATTTTTAGCAAATCCCGGCTCTGTTGAAATCCACCGGGTTCCCTCCAAAAGGACGCTTTACCTGATACCTGTCCCGGGAAAAGTACTGTTTCTGTAGGGGAACCCGGTTTTTGTAAAATCGCTCCATTTTGGTAATCCAGGCCATATTCTCGCGATTTTTTTATTGCAGCATTTTTTTAGGGTACCCGAAAAACTGCGGAATTCGCAAAAAACCTGCGGAAATGAAAATAAATCGCGTGATTTGGGCTTATTTTGTTAAATTTTACGCCGGAAGGTCAAAAATGCGCTAATAGGACCCTTTTATTTTGAGGATCGCATCCTTACATGAAGTCCGGTATGGCGGAGGGAGATGTTCCGCAAAAAAGAGTCTTTTTTGGTTTTCCAGGATTTCCACGAAAAATCTTGAAAATTGTTCCCCATATAACGGGTCCGTTTCTACGGCGTCTTGTCGTCGTGTAATCTTATACAAACAATATATAAATCGGAAATTTATTTATTTAACAAAATATATAATACGCTGTCGGTATTTCCCGGCAACTGAATGGAGATTAGACAATGAAGGCCTTCGGATATAATCCCCAAAGCGAAGATCTGATTTTCAGATTGTTGCACACTCCTGTTATACGTGATCTGGTATTGTGGTGCCTGAACGTGATTAACCGGATCACCAGAAACGAATTTACGCTCTTTTCCGTTACACAAAAAACTACCGTCTTTTGTAAAGAACATGATAAAAACCATATCCTGTTACCACGGAGTACTGGTTGATATGCATACGTATACCCGCAGGTACCGGGTACGGGAGAAATCACACCATTCGGTATTTTGCTGCATGTCCGAAGCCGGTTGTGTTCCACACAAAAACCCGGCTTTGCCAGTAAAGTCCCGCAGGCATAGCATGACAGGGAATCAACAACCGGATATGATGGAATCCTTATGAGTATTTCCTCAAATGATCCACGATAATAAACCGGAATCAATCGTTTCCGAAACTGCCTGTTTATTTTTCAGCGGAATGATTTGTAAAATGCAGCCATGCGGTAAAAATATCACCATCTCCGGCATCAGCATTTTTCTGACGGTTGACGAGGCATAATACAATAACGCAACCGGAATTTCATTTAAACACAGTATCATCACAACGGATAATGCTACGAGCATGCAGGGCTACGCACTCCACAACCCCAGATATGTTTTTTTTATATATCTGCGAAAAAAGATCTTCCAGAGCATACAATTTTGATTTTATGACAATTTTTTAATTGAAGGATTTGAAATTGTCCGAAGAAGAACACGGATAACAAGTCTTAGGGTTTATCTTTTATCGCATCAAAACAGGAAGGACATGAAACATATTTTTTGCGGACTCGTCCTTATCGTTGCAGTACTGTTTGCCGGATGTACAACAACCGCTCCATCAACCGGGGCAACCACAGCACCTGCAACCACGGATCTCACCGGAAAATGGACCGGTTCGATGGCAGCGTATATCAACGGCACCGGATATATCTCATCTCCCGCTGGTACAATGACTCTTGTTGTGACAAACCAGACCGGCCGGATCTTTAACGGAACGATGATCTTTACCGACGAAAAGAACACAGAGACCACACAGTTTGCCGGTGCAATCGGCCATGACGGGAAAACCCTCACCATAGTAAACGAGAATGGAGGGTACGATACCGGATCTATCATTTCAAATAATGAAATCGAACTTGTGTATGTCTGCGATGCCCCGCCATACACGGTATCAGTCGACTCGCTTGAACGGGCGGAATAAATCCCTTTTTTACCGGAAGCCGGGTCTTAAAAATTTATAGATGGTGGATAAAACCAGTAAAAAATAAAAACCGGTGTATTTCCCGAAGTTACTTTCTGAAAACACGTTCGAGCCAGTCCCCGATGAATGAACCCGCAAAGAAAAGTACGACAAAGATCAGGATCTCAAGAATGAGACCGAGCGCCCCCAGGTACCCGTAACTTATCCCGGTCTTTCCGGGAACAAGAATATTTATTACGAAGACAAAAATGACACCCACGGTCACCCCGATAATTGCCCCGTTTCTGAGGAGGCCCTTATAGTCCTCTTTTCCTTTGTGAAAAAAACCAAAGGCGATTCCTATCAGTAAATCCAGTAATTCAAACAGCATTCCCGTACCTTCCGGTGAAGAACAGTATTCTCCTGCCATATTAAAACATTCTGTAACTGGAAGGCATTTGGGGAAAATGCCGTATTATTCATAAAAAAACGCCATACCGGAATAACGCCGTTAAACAATAACACCCATAAAGGATTCGAGCGCAATAAAAAAATACGGAAGTATGACTGCCCCCGACCATTCCCTTGAAACGACCGCTGGCCCGTTGAGATTCAAAAATCCGTTCCTGCTCGCTTCCGGTCCTCCGACTGCTTCCGGGGAACAGATCAAAAATGCGTTCCGGCTTGGCTGGGCGGGTGCTGTCACAAAGACCATCTCCCCGGATTCGATGGAAATCGATGATGTCTCTCCCCGTTTTGCTGCGTGGAAAGACGAGAAGTCCGGGCTGCTTGGTTTTGAAAACATCGAACTGCTCAGCAAAAAGGAGGTATCGTACTGGACCGGGGAGATTGTGGCCATAAAAAAAGAATACCCGGACCGGGTTCTTATTGCAAGCATCATGGCCTCGCCGGATCTTAAGGAATGGCAGGAACTGGCCGGTATCGTTCAGGACGCCGGGGCTGATGCTGTCGAGTTAAATGTCTCCTGCCCGCATGGCATGCCGGAAACGGGAGGCGGGGCGGCCATCGGGCAGAACCCTGATCTTGTGGGGAACGTAACCTCCGCAGTAAAAAAGGTCGCAAATATCCCGGTCATTGTCAAACTCACACCCAATGTCACAGACATAATGCCTGTCGCACATGCGGCAGTGGACGCCGGCGCGGATATCCTTGCGGCTATCAATACCGTCCAGTGTCTCATGGACATTAATCTCGATACGTTTGAACCGCAGCCATCGGTTGCCGGTGCAAGCACCTACGGGGGATATTCCGGTCCAGCAGTAAAACCAATCGGGCTCCGGATCATCTCGCAGATCGCACAGAAAATTCCGGTCCCGCTCATGGGAATCGGCGGGATCTCACGCTGGCAGGATGCTGCCGACTATATTGCAGTCGGTGCATCGGCAGTCCAGGTCTGCACGGCAGTCATGTGGGACGGTGCAGGGATTATCAAAGATCTGAATTCGGGCTTATCGGGATACTTTGCACAGAAAAATTTTGCAGGTATAAATGACCTTAAGGGCCGTGCCCTTCCCCGCATAGGTGCGCATGCAACGCTTTCCCGGGCGACATACAGTCATGCCGTGCTTGGATTCCCGAACCGGTGCACCTGCTGTGCCAGTTGCCTCATCGCCTGTCGGGACGGGGGGTATCACGCAATCTCGATTGGTGACCGGCATATTACCATTGATGAAAAACAGTGTGACGGGTGCAGCCTCTGTTCCTTTGTGTGTCCTGAGGGTGCTATTGTCATGCGTCCCGGTTCGTGAAACAGGACAAAAACCGCTTTTTACGTCACTGCAATACCAGACAGATATCCTCATCAGGTATTCCAGAGAATGTTCTTTTTAAAAACGCCACAATATGGATACTATTGATGAGAGAAAAATGTCAATTACTTCAATGCTTTTCCAAAAGAGTGTTTTTTACTCTGTAGAAATTATTTTTTTTTGATTTGCAGCCCCCCCTTTTGTGCCACCAGTCCCCGATAGGGACGGGGCACTAGTAGCGATGTCTTTGTATTACCTGCACCGGGGTTACAAATGTCACTTTTTTGTACAGGTAATACAGCACTATCGCAACTGGGGGTGCCACAGTGGCGGGGGCGAAGGCAAGGATCGCCGTAGCCCCCAAGAGCGTTCTTACAATCCCATCCGGGATTTCTGCAAAGCATTTTTTATGCATCCACCCCGGCCTGGAAGGTGTAGTAATCAAAGCTTTTTCCGGTTTCCCTCATGGTAGCGCAAAGGATAAAGCGACCATCGGTCCGGATGTTCACAAGCCCGTAAACGAGTCCGGTAGCGATGTTGACCTTGGAAAGCAAGTGATATTTCTCATCCCACGATTTTGCGGTCACGCTCGAATCTGCTAACCTGATATTCCGAAATTTTTCGTCAGGTTCACCCGGTTCCTTTACTTTAACACCGGATGCAGGCTCCTGTTTTACCGAGCGTGCTACTTCTGTGGAATAGATCAGGGGCGAATATGTTTCCCCTTTAAGATTCAACGATGTCCTCCCGAACCGACCAATCGCACCCATAACCAGCGGCCGGGGATGTGCGTAGGGTTCATTATCGCCGGATGATATAACAGCTGCCCGTGCTTTTACCGCCATAAGAAAATCATTATCCACATCATCAGAGCCATGGTGAGAAGCCTTCATAACATCCGCTGCAAATTCGGTATTATCAACATAACTGAGCAGCAACTTCTCTGATTTTGCGTTCAGGTCCCCGGTTAAAAGGATCCTCGCGTTTCCATAATCAAGTCGCAGGACAACGGAGTTCCCATTTACCGTCGGCGAGTCATCCCCATAATCACGAAGCCCTGCATCACCGTCATCAGTTGTTTCCATAACCGGACCGAGTACCCGGATGGCACAGTCGTTTTCACCCAACCCATACCCGGGCAGGAAAAGATCCTTGTGTGAAAGCGACCGCACGTTTTTAGGTACGGAAGAGACAAGATTTGCAAACCTTCCAAAATTATCTTCGAACTGCCGTTTCGGGTTCCCAAACGAGTCCCTGCCATCAAGGAGTTCGACAATGAACGTGCCTTTTTGGGAGATCCCGTGGTTTCCCCAGGGGAACTGGGCACATTTTCCTTTCACGGTCTTTCCCGTCTTTGGACTCTCTTTAAACTTCCCGACACCGCTATGATAGAAATTATTCACGGTTACCGGGAATGGCCGGCCGTCCCCGGGGTCTCCGGTAAAGACATTGATTATCCCACCGAAATGATCATAGTCCGGATGGGTCAGGATTACATTTTCGAGAGATACTGTCTCTCTGCCCAGATCATCCCTGAACTTCCAGCGCAGGAAATTTGATGCCCCCTTTTGGGGATACTGCTGGGCAGAATTTTCAATCCCGCCATCGATCATATGCCATTTATCATCTGGTGTCCTGATTAGGACACTGTCGCCCTGCATGACGTCTATGATATAAATCTCAAGAAGTCCGGTCTCACCAAGGTCCGCTCTTTTTACCCAGCCCGGCTTTCCCCGGGCAGTGCATTGGACATCCTCTCCATCCTCCTTTATAATCTCTACACGATCTCCCCAGAGGAGCTCAGTAATTAACCGATCATCGTGCTCCTTGTCAAACAGGCGGGATTTACATTTGTTAACGTACAGGTACATAATTCTCTCCAGCCAATGATGCATCAGGCCGGTATCAAAATGACCTGATGCACATGGGTATGTGATACCATACCCGTGCAATATTATAATTTTCCATGAATTTTAATAAAGGACACGACCTACCATGCAGGGCTCATCCGGCATCCGGTTTGCGCAAGTTTGTCACAAAGATGGACAGAGGCAGCTATCGCGATAATGCCAGACCCGGTAATACAACACTATCGCTAACCGGGGGTGCCTCAGTCGTGCGGGGCGATGGCAAGGATTGTCGTAGACGAGAAAAGAGAGTTAATGTAATCCATATTTACGAATTCTACAGTACCTGATTAACAGGATTTTTCATCGGCTGGTTCACAGCAACCGTATGCAGTTTACCATCAGAGGGTTCCAAGCACCGGCCTGATTGTAAGGACCGGACTCCAGGAATCCAATATGATGACGCGGGTCCGGGAAACTGTACTGATACCGGCTTTTAATCGTCCTCGGACATCTGTTCCGCCACATACGTCCCGGTAGGATTTACCCGTGCCTGGACCTCAATCACGTTTTCCAGCTGCGATCGGATCCGGTCTTCAAGCCCGGCTCTGATCTCGTAAGCCTCCCGGATAGTCATATCCGGCGCTGCTTCAAGCGTAATACTGACAGAGATTGCTCCGCCATAGGAGCGGGTCCGCAGTTCGGAAATGAAGGTAACCCCCGGAGTCTCCTCAGCGATCTCCTCGATCAGGTTCATGACCTGTAGTGAAGGACTGGCATCGATGAGTTCTTTTATGGCCTGGACTGCTTCTTTTACGCTGTAGACAAACAGCACCAGCCCGACAAGGATCGTAAGGATAGTCTGGATAACAATAACCGAGGGTGCAATAACAAGAAATATCCCGGAAAAAAGAAGGATCGCTGCACTTGCCATATCCATCCGGACGACCATGGAATCCAGCATCAGGAGCCGGCTTTTGATCTTCTTCCCGGTATTCCAGATATAGTCGCCGAGAAATCCGAGAACGATTATGATACCGGCAGACAGGGCAATCGTCATCAGGCCGTATTCAGTTGGAAACTGTTCAGGCACACCAGTTACGGTCCGGAAAATAATATACAGCACAAACCCGATGATACCCAGAGAGAAAAAAAGAAGCGAAATTGTTTCTATCCTCCGGTAACCGAAGTTCATTTTCCAGTCCGCTTTCCTGCAGCCCATGCGGATTGTGTAGAGCATGACAAGGTCAGGACACAGCCAGATAAGATTGCCGGTGCCCTCGATCAAAAACAGGTTGTTACGACTGAAAATCCAGAAAATAAGTTCGACAACCCCGATAAGAACCGTGACTGCCATCGAGATCTTATAGGTGCGGGAGGCCAGCTTCGATCGCAACTCGTCAGACAGGTTATCCTGGGAAATATCGGAATCCTGTCCCCTGTGCTGGCGCCGAATCATAACATGACCCGATTTTTTCTGTTAATACATTGGAGAAACAGATAAATGTATTCGTGGTTGTTCCAGGTGCGATCTATAAGAACGGGCACGGGGTGCAGACTTATCAGTTCCCGATTTTTTTAAAACGATCGGTCTGTTAACCGGATTACCGGAAAAGGTCGCGGAGATATAACCGGTACGGTCCGAGGTTCCCGTTAAAGTTCGACGCCCCGATATACATGACCTCCCCGGTTTTTACCGCAGCCTCAATGCCTGCCTTCATCGCGTTCCTGACTATAGGTTCATCGATGCCGTTTATGACAATCTCATACATTGATCCAACACCATCAGGGACAAGTGACCGGGAAATACGACTTTTCAATGTCGGGCAGAGGAGATGGTTTGTGCTTGCCGGCATCGGGAAACGGTAATTTTTGCAGCCGACTTTTGAGCCGCTTGCAACGATACCCCCCGCAAAACTGGTAATGATCCCGTTTGTACCAGTAATTTTTTCCATTGCAGCAACAGCCCCGGAAAGTGCCGAGCGCTGGTCTTTTGCCATGACAAGGAAGTTCCCGCCGGCAATTCCTTTCACGGTCCCGAACCGTTCCTCTCCCACATATTCTCCTTCCATAATCGGGATCTTCCAGCATTTCCTCCCACCGACCACACACCGCTCTTCGTACCGGTCCCCGAAATAGTGCATCCGCGTATAAAACCGGAAGACCGCATCGGGAAAACCATCAAACGCAGAAGCAGTCGGTGCCGGGAGAACACATTGGGAGATCCTCGCGGCGACATTTGTTTTCATGTTCTTTTTATCCGTGCAAATCAAAACCGAGACCCCGTCCCGTCCATCCGGAGTTTCCTGTGGTGAAAGGTAACGTTCGATCCCCGCCTCGCAGGGACACCCGATTTTTGATGTCGCAAACCCGGACGTTTCAACAGCAGCCTTGTACGCCCATTCTTTTGTTGCCGCTGTAATGATAACCCGGGATATCCATATCGGGAACGCTTCTGCAAACGTGTCAAGGATTTTGGTCCCGTTTTCCTCCACCGCTTTCCCCTCCTTACGGGTATACGATGCCGTCCTCGGTTACAATATAGTCCATCCGGATATCGTTTTCATCGACCGGAAGCCTGTCGATTTCCTGGCAGGCAAACGCGACACCGATTTTTAAGAGGTTTGGATTTTTAGAAAGGAACCGGTCATAATACCCGGCACCGTACCCGATCCTCCCACCGGCCCGGTCAAAGCCGAGCATCGGGAGGATAATCGTATCGATATCATTTGCGTCTGCCGTAATTTCACTCCCGAGGGGTTCAGGAACCCCAAACGTGCTCGGGACAAGTGCGGAAAAATCCCGTAAATAGGATAACCGGAGACTGATGTCTTCTTTTACAATAATCGGGACAACAACCGGATTGCCCCGCAGGAACAGTGCCGTAATCAGAGGTCGTGTATTGACCTCTTTTTCTTTAGAGGTAAAGACCATTACTGTCTCGCCATTCCGGATAAGCTTCAGGAGATGAATTGAGATCTCATTGCTTTTTTTGAGCCGGTCTTTTGGATCCAGTTCATCTTTTTTCCTGCGGAGGACCTGTCGCACACGGTCTTTTTCTTCACTCATGGGCAAGTAGTATATTGACCTCATATTTATGATTTTATATTAATAGATTTTACCCCGGCAGGATTTGAATAGAGTATACCCAAATGTTAAAAAACGTGTTTTACAAGAATTGCAATGCACCGGTGCATTGCATACCGTTAATTCTCGTAAATACCTGTTGACACTTCATCGACAATACTCCCGGTGAGGTACATGGTATTAAAAAAAGTTACAGTCTTTCTTTGTATCCTGTTAACAGGATTGTTTGTCTGCCCGTCGCTTGCAGACCCACTCATGTCGCAGGTGAAAACAGACGATTCACTAAACGCAATGGGTTACATTCCACTGGGTATAGGTTATGTGAACAATGATTACCTTGCCCTTTCAGTACAGGATGAAGCAAATCCGCGGTTTCCATCCCGGTTTTCACTAAAAACGACCGGCGGGGATCCGGCAAATGTTGCTGACAACAATATAGCCCTGCTCCACAGTTACGAATACCCGTGGTCTTCTTATGCAACAATTCGCATCAATGGCACCGACCATATCTACGGTGATGCGTCGTGCACGTATACAGGAATCCCTGAAGTACATTCTGACTATGAACAGTCTTCCTGCCTTATCGGTTCTGTTGATGTCACGCAAAAACTCACGCTTGTAAAGAACCCGGAAACCGGCCGGGCTGACATTCTTGAAATCAAATACCTGCTGAAAAATACCGGCACCACCAGTAAATCAGTCGGCCTGCGGTTAGAACTTGACACGCGGCTTGGCAAATATGACGGATCTGTGTTCCGGATACCGGGAGCCCTGATTAAGACCGAAACGGAGTTCTATAACAGCGATGTCCCGGACTACTGGACGGCATACGACCCACAGCCAAACCCGGTACTGTCAAGTAACGGGACGCTTCGGGGCGGGGATGCAACTCCACCGGACCGGATTGTTTTTGGCTACTGGGGCACCCTTGGTTCTACAGCGTGGGATTATACAATTAACAAGTACAAAGCCGTGACCGGCGATAGTGCAATCGGCCTATACTGGTATCCAGAGGCTCTTGTTCCGGGTGACGAAGCAGAATATGTTACGTATTACGGACTTGGCAGATACGTTCCGGCAAAAGATCCAAACATGGCCCTGTCCATCGCGGCGCCACTCAATCTTGAAGTGATAACCAATCAGTACTCGCCAAACCCGTTTATGATAACAGCAATCGTGAAAAATACTGAAGATGTAATTCTCGATAATGTGTCGACGACCCTGACCCTGCCATCCGGGCTTACGCTTGCAGGAGGTACTGCTACACAGGTGATCGGCACTATAAATCCCGACGGATCCGGTTCTGCAAGCTGGCAGGTAATTGCGAATGAGCAGGGCACGGATGTGACCCTCACATATACAGTTTCTGCCATCGCAACAGATGTCCCTGAAAAAATAGTTACCGGGAGTATTACTTTCCCGGCGCTGCAGACAACCTGCGTTGATGATTTACAGGCAACAGCTTCCTGTAATGATGTAGACCTGTCATGGACTGACACCGGTGCCGATCATTACAATGTGTACCGGGGGACCGTTGCCGGGGGACCGTATGTTTTCGTTGCGTCAGTCACCGGAACAGATTATGAGGATTCGGACGTAACAAGTGGGACGACGTATTATTATGTTATTCGGGAAGTCGATGCTGCCGGTTCTGAGATATGCCAGTCAAACGAGGCAACGGCAACAATCCCTGTGGCATGCAGTCCCGTCCCGGAATTCCCCACACCAGCTCTCCCGCTGCTCACGATTGCCGGGATACTCCTGTCAATTGCAACAGTCAGGAGGATGAAATAATCTTTTTTGTTGTGCGATACATTTCCGGGAATTTCAACATTTTTTCGTCATGATGATCACGGTACTTTCCTTTTAAAAAAAACCTCCAGAGTCAGCGAATATTACCTATCCGGAATTTACAGCCAGATAACTGCCATAGGGATCTTCCGCATCAAAAATCCTGAAAGTATCCATTAATAGGAACAAAACCACCATTCTTTTAGGAATGCTTGTCTGGATACTCTGGATTATCTGCCTCACCATAGTCACCTATGCGTCCGTCTATATTATCCGACACTATCCGGCCTATGCCTATACTGCACTGACGGGTTTCTATATCCTGTACCTTTGCATATCCCAGATCGGAGCAGCCCGTATTGTCGAATTCAATCTCGGGTTTACCGTCCTGTACGCACCGGCTTCTGTTTTCATTTACCCGTTTATCGCGCAGGTAATCGATATGATAAACGAACAGTATGGCGAAGCAAAAGCCCATGCAGCCATACTGATTACGTTTGTCTCTCAGGTTGTCCTCGTCCTCTTGTTTGTGATGATTAATTCCCTTACCCCGGCACCGTTCTTTGCGTATGACAGCCAGTGGCAGGAAATTTTCAACCAGAGCATCCGAATAACAATTGCCAGTTGGGCGGCATTTTTGATCTGCTCGAATATTGACGCATTTGTCTTTGCAAAATTAAAAGAACGGTTCAAAAAACAGGAACAGGCTTTCCGGCACGGGACAATGATAAATCCCTGGGTCTGGCTCCGGTCCACGGCAAGCGATGCGGCGAACCTGACTCTTGATTCAATAATCTTTGTCGTCCTTGCGTTTGCCGGCACCCTCCCGCTGATTCCCCTTATCATCGGGCAGGTCATCGCTAAAAACATCATCGGGTTTATTGACAACCCGTGGTTTGTCTGGTACAAGTCGATGCTCAATAAAGACAAAAATGCTGGTATGGACGGGAAGACCGGGGATTCAGTCCCACCAACTGAATGAGAAAAAGCACGTAATATTTTACGACATTGCATCAGGACGGCAGAAAAGACTATGCTCCCTGATCAAAGAGTCCATTCTTCTGGTTTTTCTTTTTGAGATACTGGCACTGGTTAAAATAGGTCTCGCCCCAGATCCACGGCTGGTAATTCCAGCACATTTCGGGTTTTACCATATGGATCCCGCAAAGGTAACGCTGTTTTTCCACCCGGCGCAAAAACGGGCAGACCGTGACGTAACCACCGGTTTCGGGATTGCGCATCTCGAAAAAGACCACGCTCCCGAGGTCTTCGGCACAAAGGTCCGCACAGTTTACCGGTTCGCGGTTCTCCATGAACGCAACAAACCAGCGCAGGATATCGGTCCGTCCCTGCTCTATCCAGGTATACACGTTAGCGGTTGTCGGCGCAATTCCCGGGCCAAAGATCCGGCAGCAGAGCCCGCACTGCTCGCAGGGTTCCTCATCAGGTACGGTCTTTTCCATGAATTCCATTCCACATCCACTATTCATTCATCATCGGGATAATACCTGCCGATATAGCCGTACATGATTAATTCACCTGCCCATAATGGTTGACAGGAAGATTTCCCGGACCGGTATCTTTATGATTAGGTAAATCCTAACTAACCAGAGATCGGTGTGTCATGGACAAGGAGGAGCAGTTGTATGTGGAGTTTCAAAAACTCTTCCGGATAAAAAACGAATGTTCCTGTAAAATTTTCTCCGAATGCGGGCTTTCTGATATGACAGTCAGGCAGATCACCTACTTAAAAACCATCGATAATGAGGGGGAAGTGACCTTTTCAAGGCTGGCTGAAATCACAAAGAACTCAAAACCCACAATCACCGAGATGGTAAACAGGTTTATCCGGATGGACTGCGTGTACCGGCAGCCATGCCCCAGTGACAGGAGAGTCCAGTACATCTGCCTGACTGAAAAAGGAAAAAGGATTGCACAGGCCGAACAAGCCGCTATGCGGGAGGTAATTGAAAAAATGATCGGGTCGCTTGACGATGACGAGCTGGATCTCCTCATAGAGATCCTGCAGAAGGTCAGGTAATTTTTTTGTCCTGTACTTTAGTTAGGTAAATTCGAACTAAACAATTGGAGTGATCATGAAACCAGAAAAATCCCAGAATCCGCAGGAAAAAATTGTCATACCTCTCTTTGAGGTCGTCGCTTACCCAAAAAGCCGGATAAAATTCCCGGTAAACCATACTACCGGTGAATACCTGCTCGGCTTACCGGATGAAAATGCTATGGATCATGCAATCGGCCTTACTGTAAAGGGCGGCACAAGGTTTTCGGAATTGACAATGGAATCGATGTACAAAACCGGGAACCTGCTCCGGATCGTGCATATACAGGAAACCGATGGCGGATACCTTGTCTCGGCAGAAGTTGTCCGGCGTGTAAAGGCTGTGTTTCTGTCAGAAAAAGACGGTCGTTTCTTTGCCACATATGAGCTGGTCCCGGATCTGCCGGACCTCGAAGAAGACCTGCAGGAACGGATCCTCATTGACATTAAAAGTACCATCCACGAGATAAGCAGCCGTTTTCCGGGATCAGAACAGTTCACCCGGCCGGTTGACCAGATGGATTCTGTTGACAGGATTATGGGCTTTGTCATGCCATACCTGCCGGCAAGCCTTGCCGAGAAGCAGGCGCTTCTTGAGATCCGCTCTGTCCGGCAGCGGTATATCACCTTCCTCGAACTTCTCATAAAAATACGGGAAAATATAAGGATCCGGATCGAAATGGCAGAAAAAGTCTCCGACCGGGTGAGCAAATCGAACCGGGAGGCGATGCTGCGGGAGCAACTGAAGGTGATTCAGGAGGAACTGGACGCGGGTGACGGTACGACCGGTGACAGCGGTTACCGGGAACGTATTGAAACGTCGAAAATGCCGGAAGAGATACAAAAAAAAGCCCTCGCGGAGGTAAAAAAACTGGAGAACGGTGGCAACCTGAACTTTGAAAGTTCCGTGATACGGAACTACCTTGACCTGCTGCTCGATCTTCCCTGGGTGACCGAAGAGAAAAAGAGTATCGATATTATTCAGGCAAGAAAAGTGCTCGACTGCTATCATAACGGCCTGGAAAAGGTCAAAGAACGGATCGTCCAGCACCTTGCGGTCATGAAACTCCGCAAGGAAAAACAGGGCTCGATCCTCCTTTTGGCCGGCCCGCCCGGTACCGGCAAGACCAGCCTTGGGAAAAGCATAGCCGAAGCACTCGGCCGGAAGTACGTCCGGATCAGCCTTGGCGGTATAAAGGATGAGGCAGAGATCCGGGGGCACCGGAGGACATATGTCGGGGCACTGCCCGGCAGGATTATCCAGGGCATCCGGAAGGCCGGAACGAAAAACCCGGTCTTTATTCTTGACGAGGTCGACAAGCTTGCGACATCGTATGCGGGCGATCCGGCAAGCGCACTCCTTGAAGTCCTCGATCCCGAACAGAACAGTACGTTCTCGGACCACTACCTCGAAGTCCCCTACGATTTATCCGATGTGCTCTTTATTGCGACTGCAAACTCTCTTGCAACCATCCCGGCGCCGCTGCTCGACCGGATGGAACTTATTGAGATCTCGGGATACACGAAAAACGAGAAATTTTCCATTGCAAAAGATCACCTGATGCCCGAGGTTCTCTCAGAGCACGGTCTCGACGCGGAAAAACTCCGGATCGAGGACGAAGCCCTGAAGGAGATTATAGAAAAATATACCCGGGAAGCCGGCGTCCGCGGGCTCAAGAAGCAGTTGGCAAAGATCGCACGGCATGTATCCGAGAAGATTGTGGAAGGTACTGCCGTACTGCCGATAGTCGTGACACCCGGGAACCTTTCTGTAACTCTTGGAAAGGAAATAATCCGGCAGGAAGTGGCACGGAAAGAACCTGTACCCGGTGTCGTTACCGGCCTTGCATGGACACCGGTTGGCGGGGAAATCCTTTTTATTGAAGGGACCTTCATGCCCGGGACCGGGAAACTCACCCTTACCGGACAACTCGGTGATGTGATGAAGGAGTCGGCGACGATATCGTCAAGCCTCATCAGGTCGAGGCTCGCCCATACAGAGAACGGGTTTAATTTCATCACAAGCGACATCCATATTCACGTACCCTCTGGAGCAACTCCAAAGGACGGGCCATCGGCGGGTGTGGCAATCTTTATGGCACTCGCATCGCTTATCACCGGCAAGACCGTTGACCCTGACCTTGCGATGACCGGTGAGATTACCCTAAGTGGCACTGTTTTACCGGTCGGAGGGATCAAGGAAAAGATCCTTGCCGCTCACCGGGCAGGGATTAAAAAAGTAATCCTGCCAAAAGAGAACATGCGGGATCTCGATGACGTGCCGGAGGATGTCCAAAGCGAACTGACATTTGTGCCGGTTGAGACTGTCGAAGAGGTCTTGAAAGAAGCACTGGCAATCGGGCTGCCCCGGACTGTCGCAGTGCACACAGGGAGTTTTGTCCCGGTACAAAACGCCTGATTTATGAAAAACAGGTCTTGTAGAAATCCAAAAAAAAGATAGCATAACGCTCTTGGGGGCTTTTACCCTCACACGCCAGAGGCACCTCCCGTTTGCGATGATGTTATATTACCGGCATTCCGGGCAGCGTCCGGTACGGGTAATATCGCATCATCATATACGCCCTCGTCTCGTTTGAGGGCAGGGCTGGCTCAAAGAGGGGGCAGCATTGTTATTGAATACGGGATTTTATATGAAAACCAACCCGCTCAAATTAATTTTTCGTTGAAAACAAATACCACTTTTTTTGATTTTCATCGTTCCGGAGTGAACCGGGAACGGTTCATGCACGGTTCTCCAGAGCAGAAAAATAAAAAAAACGGCTAGTATAGTATGTCTGCCGGAATCCGACCACAAGGCTCATGCTGGTTCGGTACGAGCATTACACAAAGACATGATTGTTATGAAAAATGCTTACGCAGCTCTTGGGGTTATTCTCTGTTCCTGTGCCATTGTCGGACTCTGCATGCCCCATGCGGTTGCAGCGGGACCGGCCGGGGACGGGGAGATTCACGCGTATATAACAACAGCTAGTATCAATGTTACAAACGTCTCCCTTGCAAACGCGACCCTTCCAGAAAAGTACAAGGTAACTCCATCCCAGATTGAAGTGGAGATCAGCACAAACAATACCCTTGACGGCAGCCTCAAAGGAGAGATGGCCGCAGTCCCGCGGACGGTTGGTTTTGGCATCAGTCCCGAACTGCTCGTAATCGTGATTGTCGTAATTGCAGCGCTTGGAATTGGTGCATGGTACTTCCTGAAGCGGAAAAATGATAGGGAAAATAAGGAATAAATCCTGACTTTTTTTAAAAACGGGTACCGGTCACGGTTATCCGGTGTCCGGACTCTTCCCCGGGAGAGAGAACGATGCCCTATATCGCTTTTAAAACCACAGGTTATGGTAACTATGGCCACCGACCAGATCCCTCTCGGCAGGTTCTCGCTTATCACCCGGCTCTCGCAGAAAGCGCTCAGGCTCTACGATGAACGGGGTCTGCTTGTGCCCTGCTCAAAAGATATCTGTACCGGGTACCGGTATTACACGACTGCACAGATCCCGCGTGCGGTCTCAATCAAGACATTGTGCACGCTCGGGTTTTCACCGGGGGAGACTGGTGACCTGCTTACTGCCCGGGACCGGGGGGATGCGGAAACAGTCCGGCAATTCTTTGAAAAGCGCCGGGGGGAGATCCGGTCCGAGGTTTTGCGGTTACAACAAATTGAGGCGCTCCTTGTAAAACAGGATGCACCACTGGAGGTACTTTACATGTCGTTATCAGAACCGGTTATAAAAGAACTTGCACCGATGCGGGTAATCGCAAAACGGGGCACAGGATCCTATTCCGAGACTATCACCCGGCTTTTGGAATCACTTTGCAGAACGGTTGAGCTTCCCGAAAACGTACGGGCTGGTCTCCGGGTCACCGGGCCGGTCATGACCATCTACCTTGACAACGAGTACAAGGAAAAGGACGCGGATATGGAGTGCGCCATCCCGATTACCGGCAAAGTGGCGGTAAATGAAGAGGGGACAAAAACCCGGACGCTTCCCGGGGGAACGTGCCTCTCCCTTGTATACAAAGGGTCCTACAACGGCCTTCACCAGGCATGGACCAGGATCCAGTCCTATGCCGAGGAAAAACAATACCAAATCGCCGGGCCGGGGCGCGAGGTCTATTACAACGACCCGGCGCTCGTTCCCGAGACCGAACTTTTGACCGAACTCCAGCTGCTGGTTGAGCGGGCCGGCGGGGAGTAATGGGGATTCCCCGGGGAGACCGGGAAATCATTTTTCTTTGGACCGGTTTTGTTTTTGGTGCCGGTTTGTTTTGATTGTTCCAGCCCAGGGGGCGGGCTGAACCGGACGGGGCAGCCTCCAGTGTATCAGAAAATCTTTTTCCGGGTTATTCCTCAGACTCCCATTTTTTGATCAAGGCTTCGCATTCCGGACGAGGAAGCCAGCGTTTGTTTTTAAGCATAAATCTTAGGGCTGAAGCAGCTTCCTGTGGTTGCAGGATCTCACCCTGAATCATCTCTTCGAGAAGCCAGAGAGTCCCATGGTATTCGATCCGTGATGCGTCCGCCAGTTCCCGTAATGGTCCGTCGTTTGAAAGGATCATTGTTCCATGTTTCCTGCTCAGGAAATAGACTGATACATCTTCAACGGATAAATCTATGTGCTCCTGTTTCAAGGTGAAAATCTCAATGACTTCAGAATCATCGAGAGCCAAGATTTCAAGTCCACGTTGAGTCAGTTGTCGTTCTGAATAAGATCCAGATATTTCATTTGCAACGATATCAGATGTGTGGAAATCGAAGGGGAGAAGGAACAGTTGATCGAAAATTTCCCCTGCGACGAAATCAAAGAGGATATTTGCATCGATGCAACATGTTCTTCTCCTCATGATTTTCTCCCTCACTGACATGGCGCCGCTAAGAGGGGTGAATCGTTTCCTCTCAGTTCATCGAACCGGGACTGCGATATCTTGTGTTCTGTAAGAGCCCGGAGAAGGAGAAGTTCAAAGTGGGTTGGTACCTCAGGTTCTACTTGTTTCCCGGGCTCCTTCAGATGCCATTTTCTGGATCGCATCTCGACCCAGTGTCGGTCTGCTGCTGCATCCGAGATGATATTCAGGATCTTTGCCCGGTAGATCAATGCACCCATGCTCATACCGTATTTGTGTTTTAAGACGTAGAGCTCCCTGAAGTCCAGCATTCTTCGTTTTGGGCCGAGCTCCCTTATCGCGGTTTGTTTTGGGATCAGGAATGCACCCGCAAAACGGAATGCGGCCTCCTCATCATCGATCCCCTTATCAAGGTTCAGGAGCAGGTGTCCCAGTTCATGGGCGAGGCTGAGGCGCTGCCGGTCCCCGGGGAATGTCTTGTTGACAATGATGAGCGGGTGGTCGCCATTGTACTTCATGGTGAGTGCATCGAACTTTACCGGAGCTGCGATTACCCCGACCTTGATCCCGTGCTGTTCCAGCACGTCCATTACGTTTTCTATTGGGTTCAGGTCGAGATTCCATTCCTTGCGGACACGCACGGCTACCTCTTCGATCTGGTCCAGCGAGGACGCATGGCAGGATTTTGGATCTGGCAGATCAAGCGACCTCTCCGAGCCGGTGATCCGTTCGACGTCAATGTACCGCTCCAGCCAGTCCGCGGTCTTTCCGAGGATTTTTGTCTCGTCTTTCGGTGACAGTGCTTTTCGGGCCCGGTATACTGGTTTTGACAACCGGATCTTGTTAGTCCGGAAGAAATACTCTATCCTGACTTCGAGAGCTTTTGAAAGACCAATGAGAACTCCAGAATTAGGGGTGACGGTCCCGTTCTCGTATTTCGAGATCGCCATCTTGGTAATTCCCAGTTTGTTGCCAAGCGCCTCCTGCGATAACCCGGCATTGATCCTGGCCGATTTAATGCGTTCACCTATTGACATGCTACCCTCACCTCAAATGAAATTCCTGACAATGGTTTACAGATGTGTAAATTTTTACCAATAAAGTAAACTATGTAATTACATATAAAATTATATGATGTGACAGTTCATCACAGTCATCGATTCACGATACGTATTTGTGAATTTATTCATTGGAAACTTCGCTTGCTCATGAAATGCAGAATCCAGGAAGTCAGGAAAATTATTATATAGTATTATCAGGATCTCTTAGGACTAAGCAGCCCATGACCGAACTGCGAATGAAAGGAAGTCTATATGACAGCAAATGATGTAAACCGCGGAATCGCCTATGAAAAGAGAAAAGCAGGAGAACACCGGGGACGGCATGTTGGCGGACCGGGAATGCATGACTACGAGCGGGGAGAGGTCAGGGGCGAGGTCAAGGCCAGACAATCGCCGGTAACCAAGCCCGAGCTGCAGCGACTGATCCGGGAAAAGGGGATTGGTGAAGTGGATAGCAAGGGAGGTTTTACCCAACCCGCTGTGGCTTACCGCGACCGACACCAGCCGGATGTCAGACTGATAAGCAGGCGAAGGGAAATTTAAATTTTTGAGGGAGCCGAAGCATCTCCTTCAGGAGGATCAATGTCATCACGAGGATGTGGAGTGGGGGTTATTGGCTTCCTGATGCTTGTAGCTGAGAGAGTCGTTTTCTCTATATCGGAATTGCTCTGGAAAGAGCTCTGGGCTTTAGCAAGAATTCCCTTCGAGATTGCCAGCGCGATATTTCAGGCGTTTGCCGC
>DAOQAA010000017.1:0-37083 GCA_035353675.1 Methanoregula sp.
CAAACCTTTATTTCTCCTCCTGATGAAATGATATGGCTGCATCACTGCTACTGATGAGTAATGAAGGGGCAAAAAGGCTCCTGAATGAGGTGAGTTATGGCAAAAGGATACGTAAAAACCGAGGCTCCTGAGGAGCTCCAGAACAAGGCGCTTGAAGCCCTTGAAGTTGCAAGAGACACCGGGAAAATCAAGAAGGGTTCAAACGAGGCAACAAAAGCCATCGAACGCAGCGCTGCGCTGCTTGTTTTAATCGGCGCTGATGTCGAACCCGCAGAGATCGTCATGCACCTTGCACCGCTGTGCGACGAGAAGAAGATCCCCTATATCTTCATCAACAAACAGAACGATATCGGTGCCGCAAGTGGCCTTGATGTCGGCTCTGCTGCTGCAGCGATTGTAAAGCCCGGCAAGGCAAAAGAAACGATTGAAGATCTCGCCAAGCAGCTGGTTGCCTTAAAGGCATAAGGAGCTATTATGGCAGACGACGCAACGCCCGCTGAAGTCATTGAGGTCGTCGGTTCCACCGGCATGCACGGGGAAGCGATGCAGGTCAAGTGCCGTATCCTTGATGGCACCAACAAGGGGCGCATAATTACCCGCAATACGGTCGGCCCTATCCGGGAAGGAGATGTTATCATGCTCCTTGAGACCGAACGCGAGGCAAAGAAACTATCGAGGCGGTGAACCCCATGGTTGAACAGCATGTCTGCAGTTTCTGTGGTTCACAGTTGGAGCCGGGAACCGGCAAGATGTTCGTCAAGAAAGACGGAACTATCTATTTCTTCTGCAGTACCAAGTGCCAGAACAACTACAAGCTGGGCAGGGTTCCCCGCCGGGTTGAATGGACTGCTGCAGGACAGAAAGGTACAAACAAGGAGTGAATCTGATAATGGATCGCACCTTTGTGATGGTCAAACCGGACGGCGTCCAGCGTGGTATGGTCGGTGTAATCGTTTCACGGCTTGAGGCAAAAGGTCTCAAGCTTGTGGCAGCCCGGTTCGAAACGTTGCCCGAAGCCCGGGTCAACGAACATTACCGTGAACACCTGTCCAAGCCGTTTTTCCCATCGATGAAATCCTATATTATGGGAGGCCCGTGTTTCCTGATGGTATGGGAAGGCAAAAATGTTGTTGCAATCGTCCGGAAACTGATCGGTGCGACCAACCCGCAGGAAGCAGCGCCCGGAACCATCCGGGGCGATTTCGGTATTGATATCGGCAGGAACGTGATCCACGCATCCGATTCACCCGAAAGCGCTGAACGCGAGATCAACATTCACTTCAAACCCGCTGAAGTATTTGCATACACCCGGATCGATGAATCCGTGTTATACGAATACTAAAGTCTTTTTTTACCATCATCTCTATTACCGATAAGAACGCTCTTTATTTCATGGCAGGTGACCTGATCAGTTTTTCCCTTCTCTGTCTGTCATCTGTTATTATCATTGTCAACCCGTTGGGTGCGACACTGACCTATATCTCCCTGACTACAAATCTTGATAAATCTAAAAGGGACCAGATCATCCGCGATG
The DNA here is from genome assembly GCA_035353675.1 of Methanoregula sp. GTDB lineage: Archaea > Halobacteriota > Methanomicrobia > Methanomicrobiales > Methanospirillaceae > Methanoregula. The sequence goes on from DAOQAA010000017.1 coordinate 1,535, forward strand.
CCTGCACGATCGCTCTTGTAATTCTCGTCCTTGTGGGTATTGCAGGGACAGCTATCCTCCAGATCTTTGGGATCTCCCTTGAAGCATTCCGTATTGCAGGGGGAATCCTGCTTTTTGGAATCGGTATGGAAATGGTCTATGCAAAGACATCCCGTACCAAGCTTACGGCAACTGAAAAATATGAATCGCAGGACAACGAGGATGTGGCAGTCATGCCGCTTGCCATCCCCATGATCGCAGGACCTGGGGCAATTACCACCACAATTGTGCTCACAAATGAGGCCATGGGCATGTCCACATTTGCGTGGCTTGTGATTTTTGCGTCGATTGGGGTTGCGATTGCGATCACCTATTTTATGATGAGACACGCAGATTATATCATACGCAAAATCGGCCAGCGCCAGTACCGGGTAATTAACCGGTTACTGGGAATGCTGCTGATTGCTATTGCCGTTCAGTTTGTGATTACGGGAATAAAGGCAGCGTTTCCGCTTATGGGAGGATTATAATGTCAGACTGGGATCTTACAACAATGGGGCTGGTTCTTGTCGGGTGCAGTATCATTGCAGCCGGGATTATCATCGCTGCCGTGCTCATCGGAGTTTTCCATTCATATTCAACGTTCCTGTTACTCACTGCGATTGTGCTTGTTGTAATGGGTGCTGTCGTAATTCTGTATGTTGACAGGAAAAACCGACAAAACTCCTGATCTACTATATTTACAGGAGAGTTCATGCGATGCTGCAGCGCCCAGATAGAAGGAATCTGGGAATCCCCAAACCAAACGCTTGAAAAAGCAGAGCCGGTATTTTATGAGGCTGCACAGGCCGGGGCGGCCCTAATCTCATTTCCCGAACAGTTTGCGACTGGCTGGGATCCGGTATCGGAAAAAAATATTGAGCCTCCTGACGGTGCAACAGTAACAGGCTTCAGGGAACTGGCAAAAAAATACCGGATTGCTGTTATTGGATCGTTCCGTGAATCATACCCTAAAAAACCGAAAAACACGTCAATTGTTATCGGAAAAGATGGCAGGATCCTTGCAGCATACTCAAAGATCCACCTTTTCACCCCGGAAAACGAGGACCGGGCGTTTACTCCGGGAACCGATCTTGCAATATTCACGTTAGACGACGTACGCTTCGGACTTGCTATCTGTTATGATCTCCGTTTCCCGGAGATATTCCGGTTATACCGGCATAAAGAAGTCCATGCGGTTATTGTTCCGTCAGCATGGCCACAAAGCCGGCTCCGTTACTGGGAACTGTTTATCCAGTCCCGGGCTGCAGAGAACCAGTTGTATGTTGCAGGCGTGAATACAACCGGGACAAATCCGGTGGACCGGTACACAGGAGGATCCTTGACTGCTGATCCCCTGGGGACAATCATAGCCCGGGCCGGTGAGGGAAATGAATTGTTGTATTATGATATTGATCCGATATTCGTGGAAAAAACCCGTCGGGCATTTCCCGTCGAAAACGACCGGAAGGACGAGTTGTATATCTCATTATTAAGACAGCAACAAACGTAACCGCCCAGCCTTTGCAGAAAATCTCTTTTTTTATATGCATCCCAGGAGGGGGCTAGTGGTGGAAAATCAATACCCTTCAATCCTGAATACCCGGTCCAGTTCGCCCTGCAGACGCCATATTCCTGCAATTTCACTTCTGGAAAATTTTCTCCGGAGCGCACAGTCATTCTTTTTTAACGCTTGTCTATATGTAGCCGGAAAACCAATACTGTCCCATGTACCATCTCGTATGCGTCCACTGCGGTACCAAGTATCCCGCTGACGAGATTATCTATAATTGTAAAAAATGCGGACATTTGCTCGCAGTAAAATACCCGCTTGATGAGATTACCGTAACCCGGGCAATATGGAATGCCCGCCCGCTTTCGGTCTGGCGCTACAAGGAACTCCTGCCGGTGCATATCGAGCCGGTCTCCCTTCACGAAGGAGGTACACCCCTCTACCACTTAAAGCGTCTTGGGGAAGAGATGGGCCTTAAAAATCTCTACGCCAAGCACGAAGGCATGAACCCGTCAGGTTCATTCAAGGACCGGGGTATGACTGTTGGTGTTTCGATGGCGCTCCAGCTCAAAAAGAAGAGCGTTGCCTGCGCAAGTACCGGAAATACCTCCGCAAGTCTTGCGGTATATGCGGCCAAAGCCGGTATCCCTGCAGTTGTGCTCCTCCCGGCGGGACATGTTGCAGTCGGCAAGATTGCACAGGCGTTAATGCATGGTGCCCGTGTCATTTCCATCCGTGGAAACTTTGACCGTGCGCTTGAAATGGTGCACGAGCTCTGCCTCACACACGGACTGTATCTCCTCAACTCGATCAACCCCTACCGTCTGGAAGGCCAGAAAACGATTGGATTTGAGGCAGTCGACCAGCTGGGCTGTGTTCCTGACCGTTTCGTGCTGCCTGTAGGTAATGCGGGGAACATATCAGCGGTTTATAAGGGACTGCTTGAACTCGAGGCCCTTGGGTTCATTGACAGTCTTCCGAAAATGACCGGTATCCAGGCCGCAGGAGCCTGCCCGGTAGTCCGGGCGGTCAAAGGAAACCTGCCGGAAGTTATACCCGACCAGAACCCCGAAACGCTGGCATCAGCGATCCGTATCGGTGCGCCGGTAAATGCGGAAAAAGCCCTGGTTGCCATCCAGAAGACCGGAGGAACTGCCGAATCCGTTACTGATGAAGAAATCCTCGCGATGCAGCGCGATCTTGCGCGGAAAGAGGGTATCGGTGTCGAACCGGCATCTGCGGCATCTGTGGCCGGCATCCGCAAACTCGTAGAGATGGGAGCGATTGACCGTGACGAAAAAATTGTCTGCGTTGTGACCGGTCATCTCTTGAAAGACCCGGACACGGTGATAAAACAATGCGAACCCCCGACCGAGATCAACGCCGATCTGCCATCGCTGCTTTCTGCGCTGCACTTATAATCGTGCTCGCGGTCCCACCGGCAGGGGCGCTCAACGCCACATACGCGGTGCTGCCCAATGGTACTTCGTATGAGGCCTCAGTCGACCTTGCCGGTATGTCAGAGTACATGTTTGCTGATACTGGCATACTTGGCGAAAACATACCCGTTACAGTTACCAACGTAACGCTGGTTGACAGCAACGGCACTCCCGTGGACTTTAACTGGACAAAGCGGTGGAGTGCCCCTTCAATCATCACATTTCCCAAAGGGAATTATACCGTCTCATATGTCGCGCCCTTAAACGACAACCATCTTGAGGGAAATTACAAACTGCCGTATAGCGTGAACGTGACACTGCCCGGAGAGTTTGATGTACGAAACCCGCTCCTTGCCGGATTGAGTATAGGTGCAAATGTGACGCGTTATCCCGACAACACCACGCAGGTGACGTGGAACAAAACAACGTCCTTTGATCTCAGGTTCTATGACCAGAATCGGGAAAACCTTCTGTATATGTTCGCTGAGTTCATGGTCATTATTGCGGCTGTCCTGCTCATGCCATATATATTGATGAGAAAGCCGCCGCAGAAGTAAACGATTCCGGAAAACTATACCTTTTTTTAGTCTTTTGTTCCAGAATAGTTTTGAAATCCTCTGTCCGGTACGCCGGTTCCCGGAAAGCACCCCCTCTCTTATGATACGTTAAGCCTCGCACCTGAAGCTGCATAAGTGCTTTCTCCGGAACAAATCGGCAGGATTTAAATTGAATCTCTCCCCAGTTACGGAGTGATTATGAGGGTTACCGTAGTGGCAACCGGAAAAGTACAGGGTGTCGGATACCGTCATTTTGTAGAAGTCTGTGCCCGGAAGCTTGGGCTGCACGGCCAGGTACAGAATATGCCGGATGGTTCTGTTCATATGATCGCGGAAGGTTCGCCGGCAGCACTGGATGATTTTATCCGTCACATATGGGCACGGGGACAGGAGTATATCCAGGTGGAAAACCTGCAGGTCATGCCGGGTGAGGCAACAGGGGAATTCAGGGGATTCTGGGTGCGGTGGTAAAAAGGAAACAACCGATAAAAAAAAGAAATTGATTACGCCTCCCTGCTTTACTATTTCTTTAAAAATGTCCTTTGCGGCAGGTTGGAAATTCCCGGTTGGCTATTCATTGTTTTTCTGCGCGGGATAATAACTGGAACATAATCGGCCGGCATTTTCGCGTGTAACAATATCCATATTGTGTTTTTGCGGGAAAATGTCCCGAATGGCTAATCGAACCATTCTGAACGATTTTGTCAAAATAGGATGTGACATGGACAAATGGAATTTCTACGAACCATAACGAGCCTTAAACTTCCCAAAGAAAACCCATTATTCAGCGGCACAACGCCGAATTACAGTATGGAGTGAAAAATTGTGAAACACATTCCCCACATGCTCTTTGCACTGGCGGCACTGGGATTTCTTTTTATTGCTGCAATTCCTGCCGCAGCAGAAACCGCCACGAACGTAACCATCCCGGTTACAGATGCCGTTCAGCCTTTCCGCGGAGTCATCGGTCCTGACAACCCGCTTTACGGCTTTAGACTATCACTGGAAAACATTGATGAATCATTTACCCTCAACCAGACAGAAAAACTTGAAAAAATGATCAACCGGACTGAACTCCGGCTTGCAGAACTCGAATCGGCACTGGCAGCAAACCAGACCGATGCGGTAAACCGGACTCTGGACCAGTACCTGCAGAAGTACAACCAGACTGAAGATACTCTTGAACGGTTGGCATTTAACGACACTATCAGTATACCCGCACCAAACGGCACACCGGCAAGGAACTTAAAAGATACCGGGCTTACCCATGCTCTTGCCAACCTCAACCAGCATCAGGTAACATTCCAGAACCTGATGCAGGCACATCCCGACAACACCGGTCTTGTCAGGGCATATAACAACAGCCTTGAACGGCAGTTGAAATTTGAAGAGAAGATCCGGGAACACAGCCGGTTTGGTGAGATAAATGGCACAACTGATGGTCAGCATAAAAACAGGGACTTAAACCAGACTGCAAACCTGACCGGACCAAAACTCACTCCGCCGGGCAGGTTTGGACCTGACAATCAGTCTGGAAACGAGACGGCCTCTCAAGGCATAAATAAAGGTGGAAAGCAGGCCGGAAATGCCGTCAAGGGTAATGACAATTCAAAGAATCCGGATAACCAGCCTTCACAGGACAGAACTCAGCAGCAGGTAACCACAACACCGGCACGTGGACAACAGACCCTGGACGAGAAAGGCAACCAGCAGGGAAAAAATATTGATAACAATGCAGCAGGATCACAAAAAAATAATAACGGGAAAAATAGTGACAGTAACAATGGGAATAGTGCAGGAAAGGGGAACCGCAACCAGAACGTCTAAGTGAACCGGTAATTGTCGGAGATCCGGATCATCCCTTTTTTCATACAAAAGAGAGAACACCGGATCTCGCACAAACGGCATGTATTTTTTGATAACGGAGACGATAATGAACCCTACGAAGGTGGATAATGAATAAAGTTCTGAATATACAGTCAGCGATTTTAATTCTCATCCTGCTCTGTTGTATCCCTGCAACACTGGCGGCATCAGTTCAGGATTATACAACAACCTATACTATCACTATTGGCGATGATGGCACAGCTTTCTGGAATGTGGAGTACCGCACGCCACTTACAACAAACGTTGAGGTCAGTGCATTTGAAAACTATTCAAAAGATCTGATGTCTGTTTACCTTCCGGAGCTGAAGGCCCTGATGCAGAACTCTGCGGCACAGGCGGCAGCCGGCACCGGTCGCCCGATGACCGTTGAAAATTTCACCGGTAATGCGGTGGTCCAGACAAATCCCACAGGGAAATTCGGCGTTGTCACTGTCACCTTTTACTGGACTCATTTTGCCGTGCCGGATGGCAGTCTTTCTGTGGGAGATGCATTTGTCGGCGGCCTCTACCTTTCAAAAGATAACTCACTCATTATTCAGTATCCTGACGGGTATTCAGTCTCATCCGCAGAACCGGCACCGGATCAACAGGACAGCAACAAGCTGGTCTGGTATGGTTTGAGGTCGTTTGGAACCGGTGAGCCGGCAATTGTGCTCGAAAAAACTGCGTTCCCGTTTGTATTTGTGATAGCCGGGGGAATTCTTGTAATAATCGTCATTGCAGGTCTGATAATTTACCGGAGAAAAAAAACAGATCCCTCTCAACCACATTCCATAATCTCACCAGAAGAACCTGATGAACCGGCACCGCTCTTATCTGATGCGGACAGACTGGGTGTTGAAGACCGGATCCTCCGGCAACTCCGGGCAAATGGCGGGGAACAGTACCAGTCTGAACTGGTAAAAGTCCTTGGCATCCCGAAATCCACCTTAAGCACAACGTTAAATGATCTCCACCAGAGACAGGTAATTATCAAGATTAAAAAAGGGCGGGAAAACCTGATCCGGCTTGCAGAAGGATACCGGTAAACCCTCTTTTATTATTTTCGAGGAGGGATTACTCTTCTTTTGCATGCCAGATATAAAATCCCGTTTTAAAACCGTGTTTTCAAGGACAGCAATGTATAAAAACGGCTGTAGGATTTCATACCTTTTTAAAAGATCCAATCAATAATTTCGAAGATCACTCTAAAGACGTCATGCTCCTCTGGTTCCCGGCAATATTTTTGAATTATGCAATAAACCGCAGGATCAGTTGACTTAATGACAACGTGCCAGAAAAAACCGTGAGGGAATTTAAAAAAATGGAATTGATTCTATCAAAAAAAGAGTTACTGTAACCCGAATGACTTCAGGATTACATCATTGTTGACGGCACCGACATGATAAACGCTCCCGTCAGAGAGTTCATTAATAACAACCTCTGCGGGTGAGAAGAGCGATGTATCGATCTTGTAGAAGTCGTACCCTGCTTCCTTGAAGATGTCGTTGAACGGTTTGCCGTATCCCTTCGACTTGTTGCTTGGGATCTTTTCAAGGTAGTCCTTGATCTCCGGAGCGTTCATCGTCAGGACGATCTGTCCGTGGTAGATGGTTGCATCATTTGTCACACCCATCGCACGCTTCGCACCCCGTACCGGCGGGATTGGGGCAGTACCGATTGCAGATGTGATTTTTCTTGTATCAAACCCGAGCTCGTTTAACTTGTAGATTGCCGTCTCGACGCAGCGTCCAGAGACCTGGATTGACCCGACAATTGAGGAGGTCGGCGCAACAACTGCACAGGTGTTTGCCACATCTACATGGCATTCCTCTGCGATCTTCTCCATGACTTCACCGTTTGGCAGGTGATCGGATTCAAGGCACATTACGGCACAGTCGTAATCGTCCTCGTAGTCGATCACTTCGAAAGTGTGCTTGGGCTTGAGCGAGAGCGCCCGGGCAGGGCCGCTTCCCATTGCGAAATAGTTGCCGACCTTGACAGTCCAGCCGGCCTTCTGTGATCCAAGGCAGGCAATCGACGGGAAATCGGTGTTCACATCAATAAACGGCTGCGGGATATTGTTTATCTCTCCCATCCTGAAGTTGACTTCTCCAAGACCCCCCATGCAGATTTCGGTAAATGCCCTTCCTGCAGCATAACCTCCACGTGTGCTCACACCGCAATCAACAATACGTGCACCGTTATCCAGTTCATGGTAAGCAGCATTGAACTCCTCGGCCAGATCGGCGAGGTTGTCAAATATTTCAAGTGCCAGTTCGTTAACACTTAACATAGAAAAACCCCTGTCTCATATGAACAGGGGTTGCTAAATAGATAAGATTTTTGAAAATATTTCACCGGCTTACGAAAGATATTCCAGCACTTTTACCGGTTCGTAACGGAGCGTGATGAGCCGGGTCCTGCCTTTTCCTTCGCGATACTGAAGGTTGACAAGCCGCATCGCGTCCATCTTTTTCACGATCTCATAAAACCGGGTGTACCCGATCGGCACCTGCTCCTTGATTATTTTATACACGTCGCCGGCATTCATTTCGGAGCCTGAGGCACTTGCTGCTGCAAGTTCCGAGAGGATCTTTCGTTCCTCTTCCTTGAGCGTCTTAATTGTATACTGGAGGTGCAGGTATTTCGAGACTTCATACGCCCCGCAGATATCCTCACGTTCAATGCTGCGCCGTGCAGCACGTTCCGCATTGAGTGCCGCCCGTTTCAGGAGGTCAATACCCACCCTGAGGTCGCCGCTTTTCTGTGTTTGTTCTACGACAAGATCCAGCATCTCGTCGCTGATGACATTGTTAAAGAACCCCTGCATCACCCGGGCTTTCATGATCTCCTGTACTTCTGCGTTCCCGTACGGGGGAAAATAGATCTCGGTTGGCCTGAAGACCGAAGAGACCCGGGCATCCACTTCCCGCGAGAGATCGACATCGGGATCGCTGATGATTACAATAATGCCAATGCGGACCCCCTCATAGGATTCGTGTGCCCGCAGGAGCGTGTAGAGCACCTTGTTGAGCTCGTTTTCGTAGAGGAGATAGTTGGCGTCATCAAGTGCCACAAGCAGCACGCACTCTTCTTTCTGGAGGTGACGGGCGACTGCATCAAAGACCTGCTTAAACGACGTTCCCGAAGCCGGGGGCAGGTGACCGGAAAGTTTCCTGTAAATTTGGGATAGGATTGCAAATTTTGTATTGTCAAGCTGGCAGTTGATATGGACGGGAATAAGTTTTTTCGTGGTCTCTTCTATTTCCTGGAATAGTTTTTTGATACTTGTGGTTTTTCCCGAGCCGGGCAGGCCTTTGCAGATTGTATTGAGCGGCCGGCCACCCCGCAGGCCGGGCCGGATCTGGAACGCAAGTTCCCGCATCTGCGCGTCACGAAACTCAAATTGTTCGGGAACGTAATCAATCTCGAACACTTCAGGATCACGGAAGAGCGATTCGTCCCACATCAGCAGGTTCTTTTTCATCGTATAGTATTCCATCAACGTTACAATTGATAACTGCTCTGATTAATTGACGGATAACCTTGAGTCATTTACCCCTGATGGGGGGCAATCTATTGTTATAAAATAGGATTTTTCCGGCTTTTATCCCGGTAAACCGGAAACCTGTCAGTCAGCTTTCATGTCACCGTGATTGTCCTGCTGGTTGCCGAAGTATTGCATCCTGCAGAGTTACATGCAATTAACTTCGTTACGTAAGTGCCGTTTAAGGTATACGTGTATACCGGGTTTCTCAGGCTGACGCTTGTTGTGTTGAACCACGTGCCATCCCCAAAGTCCCAGTGCCATTCCGCCGGACTTCCCGTTGACCGGTCATAGAACTGGACTGCCAGCGGTGATCCACCCGACGTCCGGTTGGTTGTAAATGCGACAGTTGGTGGAGTGAGTAAATTAACGGTAATTGATTTTACAGGGCCTGTAGTGTTACAACCTGCGGCGTTGCATGCAATGAGTTTTGCCGAATACGTACCCTGTGAAACATAGGTATGAGTGGGATTCCTGAGCGAGGCAGTTGTTGTATTAAACCAAGAACCATCGCCAAACGACCAGTTCCATGTTTTTGGACTTCCGGTAGTCCGGTCTACGAACCACACCGTTAGCGGAGCGTAACCGGTGCTGACGTTTGTAACAAAGGCAACGGTCGGTGTTGTGAGCAAATTCACTGTAATGGTTTTTGCAGGTCCCGTAGTGTTACACCCTGCGGCATTGCAGGCGATAAGTTTAGCCGAATACGTGCCCTGTGAAGCATAGGTATGCGTTGGGCTCTTGAGCGAGGCAGTGGAAGTGTTGAACCAAGTATCATCACCGAACGACCAGTTCCACATTGTAGGACTGCCTGATGAGGTATCTGTGAATTTCACGGATAACGGCGCATACCCGGTACTAACGTTTGTAACAAAGGCGACGGAGGGCAGAGTGAGCAGGTTAACGGTAATTGATTTTGTAGGGCCCGTAGTGTTACAACCAGCGGCATTGCAGGCGATGAGTTTAGCCGTGTAAGTGCCCGGTGAATTATAGGTATGTGTCGGGTTCTTGAGCGAGGCAGTTGTTGTATTAAACCATGCCCCGTCTCCGAACGACCAGTTCCACATTGTAGGACTGCCTGATGTGGTATCAGTCAATTTCACGGATAACGGAGCGTAGCCGGTGCTGACGTTTGTAACAAAGGCGACGGTCGGTGTTGTGAGCAGATTCACAGTGATGGTTTTTGCAGGAGCCGTGGTGTTACATCCGGATATATTACAGGCAATCAGTTTCGCATCGTATGTACCTACAGAAGAATACGTATGAATGGGACTCTTGAGCGAGGCGGATGTGGTATTAAACCATGATCCGTCTCCAAATGACCAGTTCCACATGTTTGGGCTCCCGGTGGTCATATCAACGAACCGGGCGGAAAGCGGAGCATACCCGGTACTGACATTTGTAACAAATTTGATCATAGGCGGTGTCAGAACCGTGATTATCTGACCGTCAGGAGTAGAATTGCACCCGGCTGCATTACAGGCAGTCAGTTTTGCAGTAAAGTTTCCTGCTGAAGTATACGTGTACGTGGGATTCCTGAGCGAGGCGGATGTGGTATTAAACCATGTGCCATCCCCAAATGCCCAGTTCCACATAGTTGGGCTCCCGGTGGTCGTATCCGTGAATGTTACCGCAAGCGGATAGACCCCGGATGTTGGATCGGCAACAAAACCCGCTTCAGGCACAGCTACCCCGTTAATATCAGAGTTAACAATCTGGAAAAGGTGCTGCTGGTATTGTATCCCGGAATACCAGAACAGTGCATCATAATTCATATCCATTTTCAGCCGGAACAACCCATTGGGCCTGTTTGAGGGTGCCCCCCAGCTGTTAAGAACAATCCAGTACCTGTTATTCGGATCTGTGTCATCATACCCGACAATAAGAACTGCGTGTCCTCCGTAATTCGTTTCACCGTTATGGGAATCCGGATCAAAAACCTGGTTTTCATTTTCCGAATCCCAGAATGTATACAGGTCATTCCATCCGGCTTCCCCGTACCAGAAACTGTAGTAAACCGCTTTATTTGCATTAATAGCCGATTTTATGTTGTTGATTGCAGTTTCCTGCCCGGCTCCGTACGTTGAAATTGAAGAATAGGAAAGAGAATTCAACTGGTAATTGGGGATTGTGGATATTGAACTGATACTCCGGGCAGTTCCCTGGCTGCACATTCTTAACGTATCGGCATAATTTGCATTGGTATTTGACCATGGAACAAGCGTCTTGTCACTGTTGTACCACATTACAAATGTACCAAGACTCCCGCCACAGCATGCAAAATTTCCCGCCTGTCCGTTTTTGTACTTTGAGTTGAAATACTGGATCGATAACCTGTCATTTATATCGTTGTTTACCGTATGATCGACTTCAAGCGCCCCCGTTGCAGCCCATACCCAGCAGTTCCCGCAGTACCCCTGATTGCGTTCTGAAGGAGTATATGGCACAGATGAGAGGATGCTGTATGATACCGGCAGGCTTGTCGGGGCAGCCTGTGTTTTAAGCGTTACCGGCCCGGTGTTTTTTGCTTCTGTCGCAATTTCATTGAGTTGGGCGGAATCAAGGTGCATCAACGGGTGTTTCTCAATAAACCCACAGGATGTACAGGATGTATTAGATACATTCTGCGTAATCTCTGCCTGCGTCAAGACCGTGGTTATTGTGGGTGTTATTTTAACGATAGATGGTGAAAGGTTGACACTTGTGTTTTCCGTTACCCCCGCTGCAAGCGATGCTGTCGTTGTAAAAATGAGAAAGACGAAGAGTGCGGCCACAAGGACCCTACTGGTATTCAGTCGTGTCGCATTCATGATACCCTTTCAATAAGATGTCAAATTATATATTGTGATTTAATCGAATGCAAACAATAATTTAATCCCTATTCCATACTATCCGAAAAGTATTGATCGCCTTCTTGATAATGTCCCGCGTCTTACCTTCTTTTGAAAGGGTCTGGAAGTATCAACAAAAACGAGATCCTTCGATGTAAAAAGTACGGTTTCCCGAAACATCATCGGGTCACGTGTTGTAAAAACCAAAGTTAGCCTTTTGATGCGGCAAATGATGAAAGTTACCCTAAAAATATAAGGGGGGTAACTATGTATTTTAGGGCTCAATTTGGGCTCCGATTTTACGCAGTATCTTCACTTCAGACGGTATTTTGATAAGCGCGCGGTCCTGTCCTAAATAAGTGTCCAAAAACGGCCTTCTTTTCGTTTCCCGCATAGTTTCACCCATCAACGCGGAGAAACGCCTCGCAAACGCTTCTATGAGGCTCTACCGTCCTTCGTTGTGAGTGGCTTGAGTTAAAAGACATGCAACCCGGTAAAGAGAACTGCGAGCGTGAACAGATGTCGAATGATTAGCGAATGGTTTTCACGTCGTAAAATAGCGAATAAATGAACTACCTTTTTTGTGATCGAACGTTCGGAATGATATTTTCACGTCGTAAAATCGTTCCAATTGTTGTACTGCCTTTTTTGTGATCGAATATTCGGTATTGGAAAAAGAGAGAGGGTTACTTACTGCTTTCCCGGGCCCGGTCGATGAACTCTTGAAGATCATCTTCATGGATGCGTATGAGATCCCCAAGTTTGAAGGATTTTAGTTTGCCATCCGTTATCCACTGCCGGACCGTCCGGGGCTTAATCTTCAGGATACCCGCCGCTTCTTCAATCGTGTAAATAGGTGTAACCACGTTCAATGGTTGCCGGTCATCCGCTATTATTGCTTCGCTGCTCATGCTCCCTCATCATTAAAGGTAATTTTTCCCATAATTCTTCAGATGACATTGCCTGTATTTTCCCTAATTCTTCCGGCGTGAGTGTGTCTTTAATCCGTTGAACAGATTGTTCGATCTTTTCTTGGATCTCTGGTCGTTGAAAAACACGTTCTACAACCTGCGCAATTAACTCCTGCATTTTTGGTTTTGCGAGTACAATGGGCAAAGCCTGTTTTACTTGTTCTTCTAGTTCTCTCTCGTAACTCTTTTCCATTTTTTGATAGGTTTTCCTTTTCATGATTATGCCTCATCTGAAACGGGGCTTCCGTCCATCGATTCGATAACTCCCCGGAGATCCCCTTTCACGGCCCCCCGGATAAATTCACCGAGATCAACCGGCTTATCTTCCCATTCCTGAATGGCTGAGATCATCTTAACCCACTTCTCCGGGAGCTCCACTTCCACTTTCACCGTTTTTTTATTTCCAGGATGATTTGTTGCAGTCATAATTTCACCGGCGATCAATGTAATCGCCAATGGTGGGTTATCCATTAATGCAAATAAATGTTATTAAAAGTAATCTTGATGTAATTATGATGTTATCTTATGGGAATAAATGTCGCAGAATAAATATTCTGCGCAAAAGTAGAATGAAGGAAATGAGCTCTGCGCAGTCCGGGCCGGGTAAACCTCTCCCAAGATGCCCGGGAGGACCGCGCTTCATTGCCCCGGTGCAATCAGGATTTTTTTGGCTCTGCTTTCTCTGATGGCTTATCGTCAGTTTCTATGGCTTTGATGAAGTCCGGGGATAGGTCCGGGCGCGTGATATTCCACTGTTCCCAAAAACCATCTTTCCATATCCCCTTCGCGTCCTTAATGATGTCTGCCCGCCGCTCCCGGAATCTAGTAATCATTTCATCCATGCCCGGGGACTCTGCGTGTAATTTATCCTTTTTTGCACATTTCACCCTGATGAGATATTTAGTGAGTTCCGCATACAGGATCAGGAGATCAAGAAGGCAATCTTCCCGATCATATCCTAGCATTGTCGAGGTAAAGTGCATCCCGGCCCATTTGCCGGTATTAAGTCTGTCCTCAGCAATGAGAAATTCAATTTGGCCCGCTGCGCTGAGTGTGGCTACATGCCGATGGAAGAACCGTTCAATCTCCTGTTGGTGTGTTTCTTCATCAATGCCTTTGGCCTGCCGATCTGCGCTCCTCCACGTCTCATCATACACGTATTTGGCTTTCTCTGCCGGGGAAAGGTTGTCGAGTACCGTTTCCACTTTCTTTTCAAGAGTTCCTACTGTCGTGCTCATGGCTTTGATTCTCCTTTAATGAGTTCTAACGCCTCTATCCTCTGCTTAAGCTGCTCAATCTCATCATCTCTTAAGAGCACTCCGTATGTCTGAAGTGCTGAGACCAGAACCCGGGCATAGGCTACCCTGGTGCGGTCCCCGTCCTGCTCCCTAAACCGTTTCGTGCATGTGCGCTGGTGGAGACGGATAACGAGATCCGATGCTAGCCTTAACGCTGCATCCCGGTCTAAGCTGGTCATTGCAGAGATTTTTTCCTCAAATTCTAACGGGTCGATGGTTTCCGATTCGTCCTCTGTCGTTTCTGTCGGGTCCGTTTCCTCTTGATAGTGGCCCTTATCTGCCGGGGACGGACCGGGGGTGATGGTTCGTGAATCTGTACCGCTATGGCGCGTAATGGAGCGATATAGAGCGGAATTATCCGGTTCATTCGTCGTGAGTCCGGGTGAATCATTTCGCTTAGCCGGTCCCGCTACGCTCATGGACATACTCCCTGCTTACCGGCTGCCGGGGCCTGCTCCTGCATGATGGCAGTCCCGGTCGTGAAGGGTGATACCGGGGGGTTCGCTTTCTGTTTGCTTCGCTTCGCTTCGATGCGAATATCCCGCTCCGTGTTGGCGATGCTGTACGCTGTCCGGGCAACCTTTCCAAACTCTTCTACTACCTTCTTCAGAGAGCGTACTTCCCTTATCGCCTGCGTATTGAGTGTTCCTGATGCCAGTATACGACAGTTCTCTATAAATTCGGCTGCCGGGGTTATCCGTCGGTCTGCTTTCTCAAAACGTCCATAATACCCGTGAGTATATCCCTTGAACACTTCCTTCTCAAATGCCTGGTATGTGTGGATGCCCTCAAAACGGATTTTTTCAGAGTCTATCAGATATTCCACGCAAGAGACATCCCATTTGGCCGGGTCAAAACCGTGTTCTTTCAGGATAATCTCCATGATGTACAGAAGATAATCCGGGCTAATCGGTGGTGCACCATTGGTCGATATGATTATCCATTCCGTCCCTGTTTTCGGGTATAACCACTTCCGTATCTTTTGCCCGGTTGGTAGGTCCATGCCGGGCCATTCGGGATGGGGTACGCAGTCCGGGCCGGGTCTTGGAATAGGGGAATCTTGGATGTCACACGCGGGGTTTTTTTCTGGTCCGGTTAATGGTTCGGAGCGTGACAGAGTACTATACCGTGTTCCCTTTGTGACAAGTACTAAATTCTCAAATTTCTGGTTACCGGACTGTAAAACGGACCGTAAATTACCCTGCTCTTTTGTAGGGTCATACTGGTATAATCCCGGGGCGATTCTGCTTACCGGGCCATCCCTGATAATTCTACTCATTGACTGCCGTACTGCATCCCGCTTTACATGGAATTGTTGGGCTAAATCAAGAGTGGTGATCCTGCGCTCCGGGTTTGCCCGGAAATAATCAGCATACATGGTAAGTGTGACAGTCACACTATGGTCTTTTTTACCTGTCACACTGTTGTCACAAACTGTCACGGATTCGGGTTTTTGGGGTTCTTTTAATTGGTCCTCCGTTTGCTTAGTCGTGTTCCCGGTAATGGGAAGTTGTGCTTCAGGAAATTTGGGGGAATAGAGAATCCTGCGATTCTCTTTCTTTGAGGTAACGGGCAGTACCTTAAGACGTCTCCTGATTGAACGGTCTGATGTGCCTAACAGCGCTGCAAGTTCCTCTGATGTTTGTGGTTTTTCCCGAAGAGCCTGCATGATGCAGCGATCCCTTTCTGAATTATAGGAATCACTCGGAGCCGGTTGCGTCATCCCTGCGCACCTCCCGCCGCTAATTTTTCATAGAGGTAATCACGGGCCCGGACCGCGTTGTCGATCCTGCGCTGCGCTTCTGGCAGGTCGGACGCATTGAAGTAAATCTTCAGGGTTCCACCGCGTGAAGTCCGGCCTAGCTCTAGGGAATCAGGCCATTCCGTACGGATAAGAGTAATTGAACTTGGGAGAGGTTCCATAATGCCTCATCCCGTCGCCATCTGGTTATCATCAATGACCAGCGCACCGGCCTTTTGGATGAACGATATAGCGGTATCATCTGGTATGCCGATGGACCGGCCCCATGCAATAACCGCGCCCTTATGGAATATGGGCCTTTCGTTATCCTTCAAGCGTGCGCCTCTTTTGCCTGCGCAGGGAATACTAATCTCTGTCCGTCCTCAGTGATCCGCTCCTGGAGCTCTCCGAGCGCGATTAATTCCCCGGCCCGGTTGCTGATGTGCTGTTGTCCGAGCTGTAACCCGGCTTTCTGTAATCCGCGTGCTATCTGCCTGCGCATGAGCCCGGGGTGTTCACTGACATAATTTTTAATCCGATCTTCGAGTACGAAATTTCGTTTCATCTGCGATGCTCCTTAAATCGAAGCAAAAAAGGGACGTGAACGAGGGGGGGCGTCTTACCAACTGCGCCGGGAAAGCGTCTCGAAGGACCGCTCCAACAACCGACCCTACCGCGTGTGAGGTTAAAGAACACTAGATCAAGGGGTCGAAAATCGGACCCGCTATCGTGTATGTGACTGCTTCAATATCCATTATACAATTCTTGGAATATAAGTTCTTTTACTGCGTATTATGAAAGTGAATTTCAACATCTGAAAAAGGGTTATTTTGTTTTGGTTTGTTCCCGCTCTAGTTCATCGGCAAGCATCCTGAGCAGCGGTGGACTCTTTGCGAATCTGCGAACCTCATCTTCTTCGCTCTCGGCTTCTTCAGTAAGGGACCGTCCACAACGATAACAGAATTGAGCCCCAGGAACATTGACGGTTGAACAATGAGGGCATTGTACCGGCTTCATACTCGGACCCTTTGGCCGTCCTACACGCTTTATCCCGGCTTTCCCTAGCAGAATATCATCAACCCGATCATTAGACAGATGGGTATAGGTTGCCATCATGGGCGTTGCGATGTTGCCCCATGCCTGTAATTTAATCACACTTTCAGGGATCTCTTGTGCGACCATAGCGGTAATCCGGCTATGCCTGAGGATGTACGGGAACACTCCTTTAAGGTCCACGGTCTCAGCTGCGGTCTTTATGATTTTATCAAAATACTGCCGGGATAGTATTTTACCCGTACCCGTGACGAATACCAGTGCGTCCCCTTCCGGCGTTCCCGGGTGATAGCCCGCTTTCCATGCTGCCAGATATTGAGCATACTTGATAAACCGAATGTACCGGGGCTTTCCGGTTTTCTTTGACGTGTTAAAAACCGCGCCGTACAGGTCGAACTTTAACTGTTCCCATGTGGCCGTCCTAACTTCGATGGGTCGTAATGCTCCCTCATACATGAACGCGATTAGGGCCCGGTCCCGGGGGTTCTTGCAGGACCGGATCATCTGGTCTATTTTTTCATCCGGTATCATCTGCGATGCGGTTTTTGTCGCTTTATCTGCCGTTGGGGGTTTGATGCTGTCCAGTTTTTTAACGCTGACGGTAGTATTGTATTTCTCTTCGATGAGCCAATGGCAGAACTCTTTAAGGTAATAGACCCTTAACCGCCGGGTGTTTTGCCTCCATAGAGGTTCCACGGCATTGATCGCTTTGATAATGTCCTGAGTCGAACATTGTCTGAAGGGTCCGGTCAATGGCGCAAACTTTGAGAGACCCTTTGATGTAACCAGCGCGGTGGATTCTGAGATGTGCTTTATAGCTTTCCGTTCTTCGCAAAATTCACGGATAAGATCAGCATCCTCCCGGCAGAGAATACCTGCCTTTACCTGACTATCCAGATATGCACCGGCATTGATGATCTTGTAAGGCATGTATGATAATTGAGAGTAAAAGAATACATAGTTACTCCCTCTAAAATTCGGCAAATGATGAAAGTTACCCCCACTGAATCGGTGATGATGCAGGGGACTGATGCCACATCCTTCTTAAGAAAAATCAGTTGAATAAAAATGACAGGAAGTCTGTCGCCTTTTTTGTCCCAAACATTCCTGATGGTGCTTCTTTCTCGGAGAAATGCGTGAGCTTGTCCGTCCCCTTGCCGGTCACCACAAACGGCACCGGTTCGCGTGAATGCGTCTTGATGCGGATCGGCGTCGGGTGATCGGGCAGTACCGCAATAATCCCGTCAAATTCTTCGCGTATTGCGCCAACAACCCGGTCCACGTTCTCAATCGCCCGTACCTTCTCCTCGATACTCCCCGCATGTCCCGCTTCATCCGGGGCTTCGATATGAACATAGACAAAATCAAGATGCTTAATCGCATCAAGCGCATACCGTGCCTTTGCCATGTAATCCGTATCGAAATACCCCGTAGCGCCGGGGACTTTGATGATCTCCATACCGGCACAGCGTGCGATGCCGTTTAAGAGATCCACCGCAGAGATCATCCCGCCCTTACGATGATATTTTTCAGTAAACAACGGGAATACCGGGCGCCGGCCCCCGCTCCACGGCCAGATCTGCGTTGCCGGGGTTTTGCCTGCCTTTACCCGTGCAGCATTTACCGGGTGACTGGAAAACACCTTCCGGCTCTGCTCCATACAGGAAAGGAGGAGCGGGGCATCCCCGTTCCGTGGCAGGTAATCCGTGACAGATTGTCCGACAATATCGTGAGGTGCAGTGGACTCTGTGGCAGACCCGTTCGGGACGACAAGGAGGTTGCGGTAACTGACGCCCGCCTTTAACCTGACCCCGGGCACGAAAGGAGCAAGGGAAGCAAAGAGCGCTGCGCCTTCTTCACTTGAGATATGGCCGGCAGAAAAATCAGCCATTGTTTCGTCTTTGACGGTTACGATATTGCAGCGGTAAGCAATATCTGTTGGAGCAAG
The DNA here is from genome assembly GCA_035353675.1 of Methanoregula sp. Classification (GTDB taxonomy): domain Archaea; phylum Halobacteriota; class Methanomicrobia; order Methanomicrobiales; family Methanospirillaceae; genus Methanoregula. Next base: position 20,320 of record DAOQAA010000017.1, read on the forward strand.
GTCGATTCCCATGCTCAGCGCTTCAAGAGGACCCCGGCCGGTGTAATATTTCTCCGGTGCGTACCCGAGAATGGCCATGTTTGCGATATCGCTTCCCGGTTCAAAACCGTCCGGAATCGTGTGCAGCATCCCGCACCCGCCTTCTTTGGCCATGCGGTCCATGTTCGGAGTCTTTGCATATTCCAGGGGAGTTTTCCCCCCAAGCTGCGGGATCGGCTCATCAGCCATGCCGTCCCCAAGAATCAGAATACACTTCATGGTATCGTATCCAAAAAATTTTATTCGCCGTCAAGCATTGCGCGGACAGCAATCCGGACACTCTCCGCGGAACCAAGCCGGGGTGTCCAGCCAAGGGCCTTTAATTTATCAACGCCGAGCTGCATTTTCGGGACGTCACCCACCCATCCCCGCTCGCCGCCGGTGAACCTGTATTTCACGTTTTGGAGATGCATTTCTGCTGTTACAATATCGGCAAGCGCCTTTACGTCAATCCAGTCTTCAGAACCGATGTTGAATGTATTGACCGGCTCTTTTGCGTGCGCGATTGCGTAGAACATCGCGTCGATGCATGCATGCACTTCAAGGTAGGACTTGGTCTGCCGCCCGTCACCGAGGATTTCAAGTTCGGCCGGATTCGTCCGCAGCTTCCGGATAAAGTCGGTAATGACACCATGACCGCTACGGGCACCGATAATATTTGCGAACCGGTACACCCATGCCGTCATCCCGAACGAATAACAGTATGCCGAGATCAGCGCCTCGCAGGCAAGCTTCGACCCGCCATAGACTGAAATGGGTTCAAGCGGCGTGTAATTTTCAGGTGTCGGGATAATCTTTGCATCCCCGTAAACCGTCGAAGTGGACGTGAATACAATTTCCTTCACGCCCCCGGTCCGCATCGCTTCAAGAACGCGATAGGTCGCGACCACGTTGTTCTGCATCGTCGGGTCCGGGGTCATGGCGCTCTGCCGGACATCCGGATCTGCGGCAAGGTGGTAGACGCGGCCGGCGCCACGGATCGCGTCCTGCCAGCCGTCTTTGAGCAGGTCGGCAACAAGAAGCCGGGCCTTTCCCGTGGCGAGATGGCCGGCAATTGTCTTTTTGTTTCCGGCAGCAAGCGAATCGATAACAAGGACTTCATCGCCCTGCGCCACCAGCGCGTCCACAAGGTGCGAACCGATGAAACCGGCGCCGCCGGTCACTACAGCAAACATCAATACCTATTATGTAACCCATGCTATAGGATTACTGCTATGTTCATCGGGATTGACCACGGCACAACCGCCATGCGGTTTGCATCTGATACGGGCCGGTTCAAACTGACGCGCGAGGAAGCAACACAGTTTACTGCAACAGACCTTGAACGGCTCTGCCCGACTGATGAGATCGAAGGTATTGCTCTCTGTTACTCAATGGGCGATAATTTTTCGAAGATCACGGATATCAATAAGGTAAAAAACCGGGGGATTGTCAGCCGCGAGGGGGCCGGCAAGCACATTGGCGGGGGGACGAAAGTCTTTGACGAGATCAAAAAAAGCGGTATCCCGACAATCGTAATCCCCGGTCTCCACCGGGGATCCCCTACGGATCCCCGTTTCAAGGCATACTCTCACCAGTCCAGCCCGGAGAAAATCGGGATCGCATATACCGTCTGCCACGATCTTGGGGATGACGTTGTTGTTTCGGACGCGAGTTCCAACACGGTAACGCTTCTTGTTTCCTCCGGAAAACTTATCGGGGCATTTGATGCATGCATCTTTGCGCCCGGCACCCGGCACGGTGCGCTCGATGTCGATGCAATCCGCCGGGTTGATGCAGGGGAGTGCACTGCAAACGAGGCTTTCCAGCAGGCCGGGGTAAATTATTCTTTGCCGGACGAAAACAATCTCCGCATGAGGACGGTTGCCATGTTCTCGGCCATGGAGTGCGCCTCGCTTCTTCTTTTAAATTCCCACGCGCGGGTCGCGCTTGCCGGTTCACTTGCGCCGGTTATTGCTCCTGAAGTCGAATCCCTTCTGGGGCAGGATGTGGCTGTATATGACGAATGGTGTGCATCCAGCGGACTTGCTGCCATTGCCCGCGATGTCTTTTCCGGTTCAGAGGAAATTCTTGGAATCGGAACAGATCTCTGAATTTTATTGATTTATCTTACATCCCGGCATTAAACGCATAGGCGAGTTCCCCCCACGCCTTTTCCAGTAATCTCTGGTAATACAGGACATCAAAGGCCCTGGCCTCCCACGCCGGTTCCACGATATACCTCCTGGCATCGGTAACAACGTACTCAATCTTCATACCCGGTGCAATCCCGATCCTTCGATCCCGGTATGCCTGCACCGCTGCTCCCTCAAGGCACCGGTGCCGGTACGTTGTCCGGCTGATCCTGCGCTCAATGGCCATCTGCTGTGGGTCAGCGGAGGGAAGGGCCGCCACAGTGTCGCGGAAAATACCGGCAACCTCTTCTTTGAGAGTGTTGAGCTCCGCGATGGTCTTTGCCCGGGCCATCACCGCAAGCATCCGGCGCTGCATCTCCCGCACAAACTCCGGCGTGTCGTGCCGGCGTGCGGCAATCCCCCGGACCTTAATACTCCCATCCGGCTGCCGTCCATAATACCGGTTGTAAGCGCCAAACCCATCAGCCAGGGGCAGGAAAACGATCCAGTCGAAGTGATCCACTTCAAGAAACATGCCGGTCTTCTGCTCCACCCGTTCCCTGAGCGTTTCGACCGGCGATCCCTGTACCCAGAGGCAGTCCACGATCCCGTGCAGCACCCTGAAGTCCATCTCCTCTGCAATCTCCTTTGTACGGATGAGGATCTCCCGCGATCTGCCCGTGATCCCCTCGTGGACTTCGATCCTCCCGAACTTCGCGTTCTTGTAACCGGTGTACCCGAAACAGGTAACAAGCATCCATTTGAGCACAGAATCAATACCCGCGATACCGGGATCTGTCTTCTTGAGCCTCTTGGTTTGGATACGCATGTCAAGCAGCGGCATAAGAACGGCAGGAAGGAACCCCCTGCGTTCCGGATGCCCCACGGTCTCCGGCGAGAGGTTTGCGTCGACAATGATCGACGGATACATCGAAGTATAATCGATTTCTTCAACGTTCTCATAGATACCGGGCTTCGGCTGGAACATCAGCCCTCCCCGGTCAGCGGCTTTGAGCTCTGAGAGTTTCCTTGTCTCCTCCGGATCGCTCTTGCGGAACGGAACAGCGATCCCCTGCTTCAGCGCCTCGTATATCTCGTAACTGCTGATGAGCGTTCCCGGGGTAAGCCGCGATGCAAGGTTCGGCGGAAGGCCGGATAATCGTGACGCCATGAGCACACCGGCAAGTCCGCCCTCGCGGTACACAAACGACTGCTCCGTATCGATCAGGATACGTCCATCCGGGATCAGGGCAGCCTCCTTATGCTCCATCCTCCCGTAGCTCCAGTACGAGCGGGATGACATCTGCCGGTACTTGCTGTTCCGGGAGAGATTCATCTCCAGCCCGTTCTTCTCTGCCAGGGCCCGGATCTTCGGCATCCAGAGGTCCGCGTCGTTCATAAGGATCACATCCGGATCGATCACGTCCACGAATCCAAAGAAATCGTCGATCACGATCTTTACCTCACCAGTCAGGTGCCCGGTTCTTTCCCCGGTGATATCCAATCCTTCAGGCACCGGGGAGAGTGCAGGGTTCCCGCAGACTTTTACTTCCATAACTGACAGGTCATGTGCAATCCGGGGAGAGAACCGGTCGTCCCCCTCGTATGCACAGGGAAAGATCGCGTGCCCGGCCATGAACCGCTGATCGCGGCGCACGTCCACGTTGAAGAGGTCCACCCCGTACTGCGCCTGTTTCTCGACAGCCTCTGCCACGTCACGCCCTGCAAAAACCGCATACCCGGGGAGTTCCCCAAAGAGCGTGTGGATCGCGCACTCTTCTGCCCCGTATTGCTCTTCCAGTGCCGAGATCATCCCGTGGTGGAGCGTGGGGTCGTGGAAGTTCACGTAAAATGGCGGATCGTACGCGTGGTGGACCTTTGCAACGGTTCCCCTGTCTTTTGTCCAGAGATCGATGCCGCCATCACGGTATGCGGAGTCAAGGACCCACACGTCCCTTCACCTGCTCTTCGAGCTGTTCCTGGCGTTTGAGGATCTCGATCATGATGGAGAAGACCACGGCCTCAAGCGGGTCGTCGCAGGCAACAAATGCCTCGCTGGAATGGGTCTTTGCGAGATCGGCAAGGCGTTCCCCATAGCGACGATCTTCCTTCCTGAGTGCACGTGCTGACCGGGCCCACCGGTCCGCAGTACTATTGACACCCTGGCGTATGCTCGGGAATGTCCGGCCCATCACGATACCTCCAGGACCTGCTGACCGGCCGACCGCATACCGTTCTGCCGCAGCAGCCGGGTCGTGCGGACCTGTCGCTGCTCCGGTTCGACTGCCACGATCTCGACATAGTGGCTCGCAGCCCGGGCAAGGGCTGAGAACGTGCGGTCCGGAGAAGGGGTGTAAAGGATAACAAGCGATTCCCGCCCGGCCTCCCGCAGGGCATCGGCCACGGGCCTGATCATCTCACCCGCCCCTTCAAAGAGAGTCGGATCGTGCTCGACAAAGACAATCGTATGGGCAGCTTCATGGAGCGTCTTGAAGAGCTGGTGGGCGGTAAACGCCCGGCGGACCTCAAAGTTGGTGGATTTCCTGCTGATGCCGTGGAGTATCCGGGAATAGTTGCCGCTGACATACAGGAAGAGAAACCGCTGGAGATCCGCGTTGCTGTTGAGTGCAGTGACTATCACGTTTTCCGGGGAAATCACCGCGCTGAAGGTTCCCGGCTGGAGTGCCAGCCCCTTTCGGATCTCGATCTGCATAGCACCGGATACCTGCTGCACTGAGGGGGATAAGGATCCGGCCATGCGCGGTGTGAAAGTAATTGTCTGCCTGATACTGGCGCAAGGTTGATGACCTCCCGCACAAGAATGGACGGTATCATGTGCGGTCGGTACTCCCTCATCTGTATCGATGATCTCTGCGGCAGGTTCCGGGTCATGGATCCATCCATCGGTTTCCGCTCGCATTTTAACATCGCGCCGGGCAGCACGAACCCGGTCATTGTGATGCACGAGCGCGTTGAGGCTGTCATGATGCAGTGGGGGCTTGTGCCGCACTGGGTAAAAGACATTAAAGCCACGCACCGCCCGATCAATGCCCGGGCCGAGAGCCTCGTGGAGAAACCGACGTTTCGTAGTCTGTTGAGAACAAGACGTTGTCTCGTGCCGGCAAGTGGCTTTTTTGAATGGAAACCGGATCAGGGGCGCAAAGTCCCGTTCTACATCCACGTAAAAGAGGACCCGGTCTTTGCATTAGCCGGGCTTTACGATATATGGCAGAACCCGGCGGGTACAACCCTTCAGACTTACACGATTATTACCACTGCCCCAAACGACCTGCTGGCTCCCATCCATAACCGGATGCCCGTGATCCTCCGGCAGGAAGATGAGATCCGCTGGTTGTCTCACGATGCACTTACCACTGAAGAGATGCACCGGATCCTGGCACCATATCCTGCGGAAGGCATGGAAGCATATCCTGTTTCAGAGCGGGTGAACAGCACAGTGGCGGATGACAGGCAGGTAATAGAACCTGTCAAAGGTTTGTAAGGGGATAATGCCCCAAAAATGGATTATTTCTTTTTATCACCGGATTTCGTCGCTGCGTGGTTTGGATTCAACTGGTTGGACCGGTTGTTCATTGCAAATTTAAATGCAGGATTGTCAGGGTTTTTCATATTCGCACGTTGATTTGTTGCCGGGTTTCCCGCCTTCCTTCTGGTAAGATACTTTCACTATTCTTACTGCAATCCATTCGGACATTTATATAATGTGCAACATTTGTCATCAGATTGCGCGGATTGTGAAAATGCAATCGTTTGGGAAAAATCCCTCGCCATTTTGGCTCTGTCTTACGTCGTAACTCGAATGCTATAAATAGGATCAGACAGTCGAGTCAATATCAGCATTATTAATAGTGATAAATTCGCATATTATCATGTAAATTTGAGGTAGTGCATTATGATTACAGGGTGTAAATTTCAGGGTAAATTTACACAACTGGTTATTACTTAATCATGTAAAATCACGAGGGGTTTTTCCTTTGAGAGAACTACGCATCCACGGGAGAGGAGGTCAGGGGTCAGTCACCGCTGCGGAACTAATTGCTGTCGCTGCGTTTGAAGGCGGCGTTTTTTCGCAGGCGTTTCCGGCATTTGGTGTCGAGCGGCGCGGTGCCCCGGTTCAGGCATTTGTCCGGTTCGATGACCAGAAAATCCGGCTCCGGAGCCAGATCTATGAGCCTGACTACATCATCGTCCAGGACAGCACGCTCATAAAAGACGTAAACGTTTTTTCAGGAGTCAAAAAGGGCGGAATTGTTATTGTCAATACTGAAAAAGCACCGGATTTCAAAGTGCCCGATGGTGTAAAACTCATCACCATCGACGCAACGTCCATTGCCCTCAGGGTGATCGGGCTGCCAATAACCAATACCTCGCTTATGGGCGCGTTTGCTGCCGCGACCGGCGAGATCAAGTTTGAAGCGCTCAAAAATGCGCTCACCCGCAGGTTCCCAAAAGAGCTGGCAGAGAAAAATATCGAAGCTGCCCGGCAGGCATTCGAGCATGTGAAGGGGGCGGCTGCATAATGTCGCTAGCAGTCGGGTGTCGTGCCCGCCCGGGAAAAAGCCGGGACAACAAGACCGGGTCGTGGCGGGTTTTCAGGCCGCTTTTCGATCACGAAAAATGTTCCAAGTGCGGGACATGCCAGGTTATCTGTCCAGAAGGCTGTGTCACAGAAGACAAAGATGGTTTCTTTGATCCAGATTATGCATACTGCAAAGGATGCGGGCTGTGTGCAGAAGAGTGTCCCAAGGAAGCGATCGCGATGAAACAGGAGGAGAAGTAAATGCTTGAAATCACCGAAGGCTCGATGGCCGTTGCCGAGGCGGTCCGGCTCTGCCGCCCGCAGGTCGTGTCCGCATACCCGATCACGCCCCAGACACATATCGTCGAGGCACTTGCCGAGATAGTAGCTAACGGGAAGCTCGACGCGGAATATATAACGGTCGAAAGCGAGTTCTCCGCTCTCTCTGCCTGTATCGGGGCAAGCGCAGCAGGATCCCGTACGTATTCTGCAACCACCTCACAGGGGCTTGCCCTCATGTTTGAGGTCTGTTTCAACGCTGCCGGAATGCGCCTGCCGATTGTCATGACAATAGCCAACCGTGCGCTCGGCGCGCCGCTGTCCATCTGGAACGACCAGCAGGATTCCATTTCCTTAAGGGACGCCGGCTGGCTCCAGTTCTACGCAGAGGATAACCAGGAAGCAACCGATCTCCACTACATCGCTTACCGCGTCGCAGAACATCCCGCCGTCCAGCTGCCGGCCATGGTCTGTTTTGACGGGTTCATCCTGTCCCACACCTATGAGCCGGTGGATATGCTTTCACAGGCCGATGCTGACAAGTATCTCCCGAAGTTTGCGCCAAAAGACCGGCTTGACGCAGCCGACCCGATGAGCTTTGGCATGTACGCAACTCCTGATTACTATCTTGAGTTCCGGTACGAGTCCGATAAGGCGCTCAAAGACGCAAAATCTGTCATCCAGACCGCCGGAAAAGAATTTGCAAAAATGTTTGGCCGTGACTACAGCGCGATGGTCGAGGGTTACAAACTTGAGGATGCGGAGACGGTCATTGTCGCCATGGGTTCGATCTGCGGGACGGTCAAAGACACAATTGATGACCTCCGGTCTGAAGGGGCAAAGGTTGGCCTCTTAAAGATCCGGGTGTTCCGCCCGTTCCCGTCAGAAGAGATAGCAAAGGCGCTCAAAGGCGCAAAACGGATTGCTGTGCTTGACAAGAACATCTCGCTTGGCGCAAAAGGTGCCGTGGCGCTTGAGGTAAAAGACGCGCTCTATGGCTCCGGTATCCCGGTCTACGATTACATCATCGGCCTTGGCGGACGGGATGTGCAGAAGAAGGATATCCGCGAAGTTGTCACCCTTGCCGGGAAAGGAAAAGGCGACCAGTTTGTCGGCCTGCGCAGGGAGGTGCTCTGATCATGGCGGACAAAACCTGCGAACTCTTTGACTGCGGACACCGGGCCTGCGGCGGGTGTGGTGCGGCACTTGCTGCCCGCCTCATGCTCAAGGCGACGGGACCAAACACGATTGTCGTCAACTCCACGGGCTGTATGGAAGTCTTTTCCACGCCGTATCCGGAAACTTCGTGGAAAGTGCCATGGATCCACTCGCTCTTTGAGAATTCATCGGCAGTCGCTTCCGGTATCGAGGCTTCGCTCAAAAAACAGGGACGCTCGGAAAAGGTCGTTGTGATCGGCGGTGACGGTGCGACGCTGGATATTGGGATGCTCTGTATCAGTGGTGCATTCGAACGTGGTCACGATATCACGATGATCTGTTACGATAACGAGGCTTACATGAACACCGGTATCCAGCGGTCCGGTGCTACCCCGTACGATGCCAGCACAACGACAAGCCCGGCCGGTTCCCAGTCGTTCGGGAACAAACGCCCGAAAAAGGACCTGCCCCAGATCCTTGTCGCCCACGGGTCGCCGTATGTTGCGACGGCATCAATTGCGTATCCAAACGACCTCATCCAGAAAGTGGAAAAAGCGGTAAACACAAAGGGGCCGACCTATGTCCAAATCCATGCCCCCTGCTGCACCGGCTGGGGTTTTGAAGCAGACCAGACGATGAATATCGCAAAACTTGCCATTGATACCGGTCTCTGGGTAAACTACGAGATGGTCGATGGCACCGTTACCAAGGTAAAAAAGGTTGTCAGGAAACCGGTCGAAGATTACCTTAAAACCCAGAAACGGTTCCGGCATCTCTTCAAGCCGAAAAGGCAGGATGCTGAGATTGCAGCCATTCAGGCAATTGCCGACAAAAACGCCGCAAAATACGGCATTGACATCAAACTCAAAAAAGAATAAATCTCTCCAGTTTTTTTGTCTGTTTTATTCTGACAGATGCGGGGATAGAAAAGATTCACCCCATTAATCCAATCTTTGTTTAAACGGGGCTATTGTGATGTTGATTTTGCATCCATTTGGTTAGTTACAAATGTGGAGTTATCATCCCTGAGCTCAAGGATAACGGGACAATGATCCGTTTTAACGAGTTCTGGTTTGTGACAGCATGCCTGAAAACGGGATTTTAGGTTTGGTGATATGAGGAAGTAATCGATCCTCCAACCTAAAGCCGCTTGTTTCGACTTTGCACTGCTCCACCACGTGTAATGACCCCCATCATTGGTTTTTATCCGGAAGGCGTCAATTAGCCCCTCCGAGAAAAATCTCTCGATGTCCTTTCGGTCTTCTGGCAAAAATCCCGGACCCACGTTTTTTCGTAAAACATCAGCAATGTCTCGTTCGTCCCGCGCAGTATTGAAGTCCCCGCAGAGGATGACCTCTTTGCCGGATGCACGTGTATTTTTAATGGATTGGGCACATTCCTGATAAAAAGCACGTTTCATATCCTGATATTTCTGGCCAGATGCTCCCGTTGGGAAGTAACAGTTATAGAGCACAAATGCAGGATATTCACTAATCAGGATTCTGCCCTCTTTATCGAACTGATCACTTCCAAATGTCTTTGTTAGTTTGGATGGTTTTAACCGAGAAAGTGTTGCAACACCACTATAAGGAAAATGGTTTTCATGCACTGATGAGAAGCATTCGAGATGATATACTCCATCAAGGGGTTTGAGGAGGTTTACTACATTTTCTTCATTAGTTTTTGTTTCCTGTAAACAGATAATGTCGGGTTGTTCATTATAGATAAAATCAAAAAATCCATTCTTAATCATATGACTGAGCCCGTTAATATTCCAAGAAATAATTTTAGTCATTGCATTTCTCCTTCGCTATCGTCGAATTAGGTTTGGTATTATGGTAAACCGGATAATGGAACGTTGGAAATAATAGGGGAAAAAGATAGATGAAGTGATATTAAATTCCAGTTGGTCAATGATGAAGATATTATATGGTTGGTGGTTATGATGGGTGAGGTGACCCCCAGTCAGCCCAACACAGGGGGAGGGGGGTGATCCCCTGTTTGCCCGGCACATGGGTGGGGGGTATCCCCCCATCCGGAAAAAAGAGGAAGGGGGGGCAGGGGTCTCCCCTTTATGCAATTTTGATTGTGCTCAATGGATGATGGTACTAAAAAATTATGCGGGGAAAGCGAACGGCAATATTTGTGTGGCCCAAAAAGGGCGTTTGAGTTGGATTACGTGGTTTTTTTAGATGATTATTATATCCGTTTTTAGCAAAACCGCACGACAATTTTAATAGGTTACAGTCTGACATTAGTAGGTTACCGGGCTCGTGGTCTAGCGGTATGACGTCGCCCTTACACGGCGAAGGTCGCCGGTTCGAATCCGGCCGGGCCCATCGTTTTTTCGTGATTTGACTGCCAACAGGCACAGTTGCGACAAAAAATTTTAAAAAAGATAAGGCAAATGACGGTAATTCCCGTCGCAAATCGTTATTTGCCAGCCTTTTTGATATCAAGGACCTTTATGTTAAAGGTAAGGTTCTGTCCGACAAGCGGTGAATTCGCATCGACAGTCAGACCTTTGCTGGTGATATTGATGACGGTAACCGGCATTACGCTGCCATCAACCGTGTTCTGGATATAGATCTTCTGGCCGGGAATTATGGTTTCATCAGTCGGGACCTTGTTTTTCGGGAGTGTCATGACCAGGCCCGGATCATATGATCCATAGGCCTTGTCGTAAGGGATCCACACGGTCTTTTCCTCGTTCTTTTTCATCCCGACAACTGCGGCATCAAACCCCGGGATTACTTTTCCCGAACCCAGCTTAAATGAGAGCGGGGTTGTATTCACGTTTGTCTGAAAGACGGTTTTGTTTTCAAACATCCCGGTATAGACAACACTGACTGTATCCCCGGTTTCTGCAACAACAAGCGGGTTAAATACCACAAAATAAGCGGCAGCACAAACAGCCACAACCACAACAGCCGCTACAATCCCAATCATTTTGTATTGTTTCTTCTGTGCAGCGACTTTTTCCTTGCCTTTCAGTTTCTCTGATTTCTTCATAAATGCTCCATACTGGAATTAACCGGATAAGAATATACTCTTGCCTTTCCCTAATAGATACAGTAAAGGAGACACGGTAAAGGATCGCACCAGGAAATCCGGCCAAATCCGATTGTTTTGGAGGACTTTTTATGGAAATGAAGGATCCCTTGTCGGTTTTTGGAACAATTACCTCCCTCCACAGGATGCTGCGGACTGAGATAACTGAAGAGAAGGAGCGGCAGCGGCGCCTTTATGCTGCGGGAACCACAGGACGACTCACGCTTGTTATCCTTGGAGCTGCCATTGTTGCAAATATCATTTTTTTCTTTGTAAATCCCCTGTATCCCCTTCTGTTTATTTCTGCCAGTTTCTTTTTGTTCATGTTTTATTTTATCACCCTGCTCATTCCCCTCAGTCTCAACCGTTCATCCATGAAAGAGAACGAGATCTCCCGGTATCTTTCGGGGCTTAAGGATGCCGGCATTATCAGGAGTACAAAAAAGTTTTCCCGGGTTTTTCTCAATACGTTCTTTATCAACTGTCGGCCGCTCTTTTACGGTTTTGCCGTCATATTTTCCCTTGATATCCTTATCGTTGTCTTCATGTACTTTTCCGGGAGTCTTACTTTATCGCATGCCAGAATCATCCTGTTCCAGTCGGTATCCATTATCGTTTTCTATTTCCTTGTATGGAAACTGGAACCTTATTCGACGGAATTTTTTTCAGATGTCTCTGGTATGAAGGAGCACCTGATCAGGAAAAAAGTCCCGGGACCGGTTGTATCGTTCCTGTTTCTGCTCGGGGCCGTCCTTGCGCTTATCTGCATTCTTGTCACTATTATCCTGCTTCCGGGCATTACGGTCAACAATCTCCTGTCGGTTTCTGCGTTTAATACACTCAGCCATTTATTTATCGCAATTGGCGTCGTGCTGGTCACGATGTATTTTATTTTACGGTATCTCCACGGTATCACCAGCCGCGATCTGCTTGAGCGGTTTTCAACGAATAAGACCCGGCGTCTGCTCCGCCAGATTGAAATTATTGACGAGACTGGAAATATCACGCCCGGTACACCTGGAAATCAGGACCCGGCCACACCTGATGCCATTCGCGAGACCACCGAACTTCTCCTTGAAGCACAGATTTACCAGGTCGAAAGAAAGACGATATTCGGGACCTTTCCGGTCTATATCGTAAACCCGGATTTTTCCTGTATGTTACCCGACACGACTATTTAAAACGGCAGAGCACCAGCCGGGTATTAAACGGGAAATCCATCTTTGGATATTTTCCCGGTATAAGGATATCCAAAAAAATTACTCAGATTGAACTTTATTTATACCTGAAGAACGCACTTTAAAAGTGAACCTATGTCCGACGAACTACAGACCGCGGTCGTGGCAGGAAAGAAAGTCCAGTGGGACCCTGCACAAATGCGGAAAATCCAGGAGCACCCCTGTTTTTCCGAAAAGGCGTGCCATGCCTTCGGGCGGTGTCATATTCCCGTCGCGCCGAAGTGCAATATCCAGTGCAACTATTGCATCCGGGATTTTGACTGCGTGAACGAGAGCAGGCCCGGTGTGACCACCCGGGTTCTGAAACCTGACGAAGCAATGGACATGGTAAAAAAAGTCATCCAGAAATATGATTACATCAAGGTTGTCGGCATTGCAGGTCCCGGAGATCCGCTGGCAAACGAAGAGACGTTCGAGACACTTCGCCGGCTCCATGAGGAATACCCGGGTGTTATCAAGTGCATCAGTACAAACGGGCTTTTGTTACCGGACAAAATTGACCTGCTTGAAAAATACGATGTCGGCAATATCACGGTCACCCTGAATGCGATTGACCCGGAAATCGGGGCAAAGATCTACCAGTTCGTCGATTACAAGGGCAAGAGGTATACCGGGGTGGAGGGTGCAAAACTGCTTCTTTCCCAGCAGTTAAAGGGTATCGAGATGGCCGTAAACCGGCACATGATCGTCAAGGTAAATACGGTCTATATCCCGGGCATTAACGAAGATCATATCGAGGATATCGCAAAGAAAGTCGGTGAAATGGGTGTTTACACTTTCAACCTCATCCCGTTGATTGCCCAGTACAAGTTTGCCAATATTACACCGCCAACCCCTGAAATGAAACGGAAGATGCAGGACGCCTGTTCAAAGTATGTCAAACAGATGCGGCACTGCCAGCGCTGCCGTGCCGATGCAATCGGGAAACTCGGGCACGATGTGCAGTCGTGTTTGTATAAACACGAATAATCTCTTTTTTAGCAATACCCGTTTGCAAAGATAAACGCAGGGATTGTGCAAGTACCGGATATGATTTTTGTTATTTTGTATGGGACTTGATTTTTAAAAACCGGAAACTGATGAATTCTCATCGTTTTTTTAAAAAAAGGGAATTTCGATCCGGTTGGATTTCCCGGGTCGTCACGTTATTTTACAATTCGAAGCGTTGGATAAGTAGTCATCTTTGAGCTTGCGCTCTTGAGAATCCGGTTCAGCTCCACGACCACTGTTTTGAGTGAAGGTGGCATAGCTGATTCTGTAGCAGTAACGGTCTTGCCATGATATGTAATGGTGTATGTCATCAGGTTCTCACTCTGACGCGGGGCTGAATAGTTCGCCTGCAACTGCGAGAACTGGGACTGGTTAAACAATGCAGATATATGTGCCATATCGGTTGCATTCAGGAGAATGTCGGTGCTTGTCGATCCTGCCGAGACAATTGCCACTCCGTTGTCAAAGATCACAAGACGGTCATTGACATCGTCAATGCCTCCTGACCGGTGAAAATCGACAATAACCGCCGGAGGTGCGGTTTTATTGACCGAGGGGATCTTTGTGCCAAGACACCCGGCACCTGAAAGTATCAGGACGAGAAAAAAAACCGATAGTACCGGCAGTAATTTTATGGTTCTCCCTCCAGCTGTTCTGGCTTATTTTTCACAGTTTTTGATTATAATTGTAGAACATCCGCTTTTTTTGATTTTGCGGTTGATTTACGCTCCGGGAAGACTTCTTCAATCGCTTTTATAACGTTATCCATTTTGTCATTATTAAAGATGGCACGAAACGCAGCAAGCTCTGTTGCATTCATGATCATGATACCCTTCTTTTTTATGGGGAGTCCGTTCTCTCCAAGCGGGTTTATGTCTATTGCAAGGGAAGCCGGCCGGTTTTTTGTGGCAGGCAGCCGGATGATGGAGACTCCTCCAAGTGATGTTGCCTTTCGTTCCCAGTCCCCGCCTTCTTCAATAAATACCTTGAGGGTTTCTGTTAATTCCATAAAAAGAACTGATAATTTAGATGTTAAAAGACTATCCGTTCCACTGTTAATCACCAAAAAATTCGGAACCCTCAAAAAACCGGTGCTTCACGAAAGTGCGCACATATTGCTCTTGACACATTCTAAAAAGTTCAAACGCAGATAATTGACAGGAAAAACCGATTATGTCACAGATCGCGCTTCGTCCGGACCAGCCGTTCTCTCTTGACCAGACTCTTGGGTGCGGTCAGGTCTTTCGCTGGGATCGCACTGATGACGGCTGGTGGTGCGGGATTGTCGGGGACCGGGTGATCCGGTGCCGGCAGGACGGTGCAACCCTGACATATGAGGGGGCAGATGAAGCATTTATCCGGCATTATTTTTCACTCGATCACGATCTTGGAAAGATCCTCAAATCAATCGACCGCGATCCGTTTATCCACGATGCAATTGAGCGGTGCCGGGGCCTGCGTCTCGTGCGGCAGCCTGCATGGGAATGCCTCTGTTCCTATATCTGCGCCACAAATTCCAATATCCCCATGATCCGCCGCCGTATCGCAACCATCGCGCAGAAATTCGGGACCGGAATTGAAGCGGGAGACAAGACGTTTTTTACATTCCCCAAACCTTCAAAAATTTCCTGCACCGGGGATGAATCGTCGCTTGCGGAGTGCAGGCTCGGGTACCGCATATCGTATGTATTCAAAACCGCGTGCGATGTTGCCGGGGAAAAGGGCTGGGAGGAAACAATCAGGGCGCAACCTTATGAGGATGCACGCCGGCAGATGATGAAGTTCTCCGGTATCGGTCCAAAAGCAGCGGACTGCGTTCTTCTTTTTGCATTCCAGAAATACGACGCCTTCCCGGTTGATGTCTGGATCCGGCGTATCATGCGGGAACACTATCTCCCGGAACTTTCAAACGGTTCTGCTCTTACCGGCTGGGAGTATGACACAATCCGGAGGTTTGCCCGGAAACATTTCGGGGAGTACTGCGGGTATGCGCAGGAATATCTTTACGCAGCACGGGAAGACTAAAAACAGCGTTGGCTGCAACAGATACTAAAAAGGTCCCATCAACTCACTTTTTACCAAACAAGGGCCGAATCTGGCAGTATGCTGATGAGAAATGCAAAAAAAAGTGAAGGCCAGTGAATGGCTTTCAGGTGCCGATGTCCCAGCTGCACTGGTATTTTTTCTGGGCAGCGGTCAGGTCGTCGATTGAGACGCCGAGCGACGCAAGTTTGAGCCGGGCAACCTGTTCGTCAATCTCATGCGGGACTTCGTAGACCCCGCCTTTAAGTGAACTCCCGTGTTCCGCAATATACCGGGTGCAGAGCGCCTGTAACGCGAAGCTTAAGTCCATGACTTCGATGGGATGGCCCATGCCTTTTGGCGTTGCAAGATTCACGAGCCGGCCTTCGGCAAGCACGTGGACTGGTTTTCCCTTCAGGACATAGGTGATGATCCCGTCGCGCTCAATGGTCGAATCCGCGTGTTTTTCAAGCCATGCAATATCAATCTCGACATTGAAATGTCCAGCATTTGCGAGGATCGCACCGGGTTTCAGTTTCCCGAAATGATCTTTCCCGATTACGCTTGTGTTACCGGTGGTCGTGACAAAGATATCGCCTATCTCTGCGGCCTGTTCCATGGTCATGACCTGGTACCCGTCCATGTGCGCTTCAAGCGCCCGGCGCGGGTCGACTTCTGTCACGATGATCTTGGCGCCGAGCCCGTGGGCTTTCTTTGCAAGGCCGCGCCCGCAGAACCCGTACCCGGCAACGACAAAATACTTGCCGGCAATAAGCGCATTTGTCGTGATCATAATCGAGGAGAGCACGCTTTCCCCGGTCCCGTGCACGTTGTCAAAGAACCGTTTCATCGGGGTATCGTTGACGGCAACGACCGGGAACTCAAGTTTCTTGTCGGCTGCCATCGCCCGGAGCCGGTGGATGCCGGTTGTCGTCTCCTCGCATCCTCCGATCACTTTCTTTAATAGTTCGCGCCGTTTTGTGTGCAGGTAGTGGATGAGGTCCATGCCGTCATCGATAGTAATGGATGGTGCTGCATCAAGCACCTGCTCGATTGCCGCGTAATACTCATCAACTGTGCACCCGCGCTTTGCGTAACAATGGACGTTTTTCACGTCGTTTAAGGCCTCTGCCACATCGTCCTGCGTGGAGAGCGGGTTGCAGCCGGTGATGTAGACCTTTGCGCCACCGGCGGCAAGCGTCTGGACGAGGTTTGCGGTCTTTGCTTCGACATGAAGAGCCATGCCGATGGTCATGCCCTTGAATGGTTTGTCTTTCTCGAACTGTTTTTTAATCGAGGCAAGCACCGGCATGTACTGTGCCGCCCAGTCGAT
>DAOQAA010000018.1:0-35684 GCA_035353675.1 Methanoregula sp.
TTTTTCACTCCGTAAATCCTTCTTGGATTTAGGTGTTAAAATAGCATATTACCCTCAACTAAAAAGACAGGAAACCTAAACCTCCATCAAGATCACCCTTTCCCCATGCGCCAGTATCCCTACCAAATATAACCGGGAAATCGTGCGATGACGTAACCAGAGCAATAGCAAAATATTGTCATCGTAACAGGGATGCCTCAGTTGGCAGGGTGCCACCCATAATAGTTATCCACCAGATGAACCGGGGATATTTTTCAAGGGGCTGAAAATGCTCAATCATTCCCGGATACCAGTTCCCGGTTCCATCATGACACTATCATATAATTATCACAAATATTGTCTTCGAAGGTATGCTATATGAGACGGAACTTACCATCAGGAAAGAAGAAAGTTCCGAAACAAAATGTCAGTACCCGGGAGTATATAATCCAGAGGCTTTTAATCAGGTACGGACTGCATTACGCTCCCAACTGATCACGAATAAAGAGGAATCTAATCTGCCAGTAAACAGTAAGGGTAAATGACATTCTGCATAAAAGAGCGAATACTATGCCGTGCCAGTACCAAACCGCCCGGTTAATACAACCCGAATAACACTCTTTTTCGTCCACTACCGTTGTGTTTTTTATTTCCCGTTATATCCTGACAGGGAAATGCACAAGAAAGGAAAAACTGTATTACTACCCGGTCGCTCTTCTTCGGAAAATCCTGTAAACAAAAATGTACCGTGATTATTCTTGCCACATTTTAGGATAGCATTCTCCTTTTTCATCAGTATTAATAAACTCACCGGAAGTTTATACGAGGAACAAGTGCTTTTGCAGATCCAAAAAGGACAACCTGACAAAAATAAGAAAGTGTTGAATCAGATGTCGTTTCCGGGATCCAGCAGTAAATCAAAGTCCAAATCCAGTTAAAAGTACGGACAACCAAGCAAAATACAAACCTGCATAAAGAAGAAAATCAGGTGGAACAGGTAACATCCACCAAAATTATTACTCAAAATTCGCAATCGTTGCAAAATCTTCCAGATAGAGTTCTTCTGGCCGGCTCTGGAGGATTTCCCCAGGTAAGAAATCAATTACCCGGCCCACCCATTCAGGGTCAAGGATTCCGGCTGCCCCTTTCAGGCCATTCCGCACGGTCTTTCTCCGGTGGGTAAATAATGCCCGCACGACATCCGCATACCGTTTTTTATCATTGACCCAGAAAATCGGCGGACGGGGAACAATCTTCACAACCATCGAATGGACCTGCGGTTTTGGCGAGAAACAGCCTGGCGGGAGCGTGAAACACTGTTGCACGGTTGCATACGTCTGGACCATGATTGAAAGCCGGCCACAGTCCTTTGTGCCTGCCGGGGCAATCATCCGCTCGGCAAACTCCTCCTGGTACATCAGTACGGCTACCGTAAACCCGATATCAAGGAGCCGAAAGGTAATCTTCGATGAAACCGAATAGGGAAGATTTGAAACCACCATCTCAAACGGGGGAAGTTCGCACCGGGTGGCGTCGCCATGCGTGACGGTAAGCGACCCGTTCTGTATCTCTTCAGAAAAACGCTCGGCAAGTTCTTCGCAGAGCTGTCCGTCAAGTTCCACTGCATGAACAGTAGCACCCCGGTCAAGGAGGGCCCGGGTCAGGGCACCGTTCCCTGGCCCTACCTCAAGAACAGTTTTTCCATGCACATCCGCAAGATCCGCGATCCGGTTTATCGCGTTTTTATCAATGAGGAAGTGCTGGTCGTGACGTGCTTTCATTTCGTAGTGAATAGGTGGTACTTAACGTCCTTGTCCTGCAGTTCTTCAAGTATCCGTGCCTGGATCATCTTCTCCGGGTGGGGAATTGATTTAATCCGGGACGCGATATCCGCAAAACTCTCAAAAGGCTTCCTGTTCCGGGACTCTAAAATCTCCCACATCAGTTTCTTCCCGATACCGGGAAGCAGGTGGAGCATGTGAAGTTTCGGCGTAATCGATATCGCCTTGTTAAAGAACGTCACAAAGTCCTGCTGCCGGTCGGTAACAACCTGCTCAATCATGAACGGCAGCTCACCTTTTGCTGTTGGTGTCAGGTCATCATAACTGATCCGACGTTTGACACGCTCGATCTTGTCCCGTTCAGAATCGCCGATATAGACCTTGTCGTGGAGGTTGATCACCACACCCGGTTTCGGGATCAGTTCAAGTAACTTAAACTGCTCAAGCCCCATTGCCTGCACAACAGGTTCACGCTTGAACTGGGGGCGCGGATCGTCAGCATGCCCTTTCATGAGCACATCCAGTACGATCGCGTTGACCTCTTTTTTCTCGACCTTCATGATAAACACCTCAGAAGTGTGCCATGACAAGGTCAATAATAGAATCTATCTCTTCCGGAGCGAGCGTATACCGCTCCTTTGCGAAGATCGCCCGCACTTCATCCCGGCTCTTGGGCATGATATTTGCGATACGATAGGCGATCTCCGGTTTCATCTTCTCAAGTTTGAGGAGTTTATCCACGAGTTCTTTGGATTTCTCGGGTGTGGTCTTTGCAAGCTGATTGGCATGTTCCATACACCGCCTGAACTCATAGGACATCTCCTTCTCGGCAGCGATCCTCTCTGATTCCACGCCCAAAAGAACCGCGCGGAGTTCAGGGAGCGTAACCTTTTCTTCGCTAAGAATACCCTTCACTTTCATGCCAATCACCTGACAGATGAGTTTACTTTTGTGCTTTTAGATGTTGCGGTCTTGCAATGACCGTCTTTTCCGCATTGCCATCATGAATGGTGAGCATCCATGCACGGCCGCGTCTTCCAATCACGGTGCCCGTAAGCCCGTGGAAACGGCGGTGCGGCATTCCTTTCTGGATGCTTGAGTTCACGACGATGTGAACCTTGTCGCCAACCTCGAACTTCTGGATAACGGAGGTGACCGGCGGCAGACCGCGCTCTCGTAAATCTTTCTTGAATTTATACCGTGTTTTCTTTCTGGGTCCATTGTGGTGTGCCATTGTTTAATCTCCCTCCTTTGGTCCTTCTACTTGCACGACATCAAGACTGGTGACGTGCGCCGATCGTTGCAGGATCTCGGCAAGACTCGGGATGGTCCTACCCTGATCTCCGGATATGAGTTCCTTGATGTAGAGGCCGGCTTCGCCCAGGACTTCAAGGACGAACTTTCCGTCCTGCTCCCCCACATACTCAACATCCAGGACTTTACGCTCCCGGATCTTATCAGCTCTCCGGTGGGCGACCCGTACGGGCGTGCGCTGCTGTATTGTGACGCCCTTTAAGGTTTTCAGGGCATTTGCGAGTTCTCCCGCAGATACCTGCCCTTCAACCTCAACCAGGATCCTGTATTTTTTATGCGCTTTACTTGATTTAAGAGTTTCCACATCCGCACGGTCGCTCCAGTGCGAAAGGGCAACCGAAACCCGTCCGTCTGCAGTCCGGTTGATCTCCGCTTCAACGGCGGCAAGGTCCTGCGTACGCTTCCGGGGGGCGACGACTTCAAGGATAAACGGCCGGCCGGTGCCCACGCAGCGGGCGTCGATATCCTCCCTGCCGGCCCCGTGCAGCACCGCGTCCTCGGCGTCAAAAAGTTCAATGACCGGCCGGCCGATCAGCTCCTCCACCGAGTCCAGGTACTGCTTGCCGGTATAGTTGCACTTCTCGCAGCCGGCCCCTTTGCAGGCCCGGCAGTTCCAGTGGGTCTGCGGGATACCGCGCTCAAATTTCTGGTATCTCCCGTAAAAGAACAGGGAGTTAATCCGGATATCCACCGTACCGGATGCCGGGTCAAGCAGGGCGGTGATATCGGGCTGTTTAAAGTTCACGACCTTTCCCGTAATGGCCGATACCGCTTTTCCCACCTCACGGTTTACCTCGGACTTGAACGGTTCGGGCTCACCAAGGGAGAGATCGCTCCAGACCATCTCCTCGTTTTCCGCGATCAGCGGGGGAACCCGGCAGCCGACAAGGAAGGTGGCGTACTCGTGCCCTTCCATCGCACTGACCACTTTTCCTGCCCATTCCGGGACATTATCAAAGAAGTTCCCGCAGATCCAGCAGGTGCCCGTGAAACGCTCGTACGGCTGGTTTAAGGCCAGTGCCCGTGCAATACGGAGGCCCCGACCGCGTTCATCGTCCGAAAGCCCATGCGAGCGCTTGCCAAAGAACCGTCCCAGGCAGTGATCGCAGCAGTCCCCGTATGCGAGGATCTTTTCGACCTGTTCGTTTATTTCCATCCGTTTTTCCTCCGGTCAATCTCGTTTGAGATAACAGTAATCGTATGATCAGCGTGCAGGCAGACCGGGCCCACCGAATAGCGGGGAGCATCTTTTATGAGTGCCTCTTCTGCCTCGGTAAAATTCTGGTGGTCTGATAGCAGGAATGCTTCCGGGACTTCATTCACCGTGCGGATATCCGTACCTTTCTCGTCAAGCACTGCAAATGCATGCTCTGCAAGCAGGCGATCAAGGCCTCCGTTCCTCACGTATACCCCGGGTGATGATTCCCGAAACTCACTCCCGCAGGGTATTGAAAGTGCCTTTTTAAGAAGTGCCCCGGCGCTCCGTTCATCCGGCGAGAGCGAGCGGATCTCGCTGCCCCGGAACAACACGGTCTTTGGCGCTTTACTCCCGCCAAGAAGAACGACGTAACAGTCAACATCACGGCGCAGGTCATGCGACAGGAAAAGTGATGCATTCACGCACCGGCAGAGCACATCCATCCGCCCTGCACCGGGAAGATCATTTAAGGAAAAGTCCCCTTCGGTGCGGGCAAGATGGCCGACAACAGCAAACAGGGACATCTTACTGCATTCCCGAGAAACGCTTCATTAAGCGCTTCATGTTGAATTTTCCGCTTGTCGCACCCCGCAATCCTTTGAGGGTCTTATGCATCATCTTATAGTATTTCAGGAGTTCCCGGACTTCCTCAGGGGATCCCCCGGCACCCCGGGCAATCCGCTGCATCCTCGAACTGTTGATAATACCCGGATCGTCAAGTTCTTTGGCGTTCATCGAGTCCATGATGATCCGGTACCGTACCATCTTGGTGCTCGTGACATCATAAACTCCTTCGGGAAGCTGCATGTTTCCCATCGGGAGCATGTTCATGATCTGCTTTAAGGGGCCCATCTTGTTGAGCGCTTCGAGCTGCTTGTACATGTCGCGGAGGGTAAATTTCCCCTTCATCATCGCTTCCATGTCGATGTCGCTTTCCATCTGGGCTTCCTGTGCCTTCTCATAGAGGGCCTGGAGATCACCCATACCAAGAAGCCGGGAAATAAACCCGTTTGCATCGAACCGCTCAAGGTTCTCGATAGTCTCACCGGCGCCGATAAAGACAATCCCGCTCTTTGTCTCGGCAACAGCGGATAATGCGCCACCACCTTTTGCGGTACCGTCCATCTTTGTAATAATCACGCCGTCAATTCCAATCGCTTCGTGGAACCGGCGCGCCTGCTCGCTTGCCTGCTGGCCGAGCGCAGCATCAATAACGAGCCAGCGGTGATTGGCTTTTGTTATGACATTCAGGTCGATAATTTCCTGGATAAGTTCAGGTTCAAGGGCGTGCCGTCCCTGGGTATCGACAATAATTATTTCCTGCTCTTTTATCGCGGCAAGCCCGTCTTTTACAATCTTCCTTGCATCGGTCGCTTTCGGATCGCCGAAACAGGGAACGTTGATTTTTGCACAAAGTGTCGAGAGCTGGTCGTATGCACCTGGCCGGAAAGTATCGGCACAAATCACGCCGACTTTCATGCCCTTCTTCTGGAAGTACCGGGCGATCTTTGCGGTCGTCGTCGTCTTGCCGCTTCCCTGAAGGCCGGCCATCAGGATTACCTGGGGCTCAAGTTTTACATCGGCAGTTGCATAGACGAGCCGGACCAGTTCCTGGTAAACGATGCGGAGGACATGATCGCGGACGTTGGTGTTTTTCGGGAGTTCCTCGTCAAGCGACCGGGTACGGATCGCTTTTGAAAGTTCCATGACGAGCTTGACATTGACATCCGCAGAAAGAAGGGCACGCTGGAGGTTCTTAACCAGCTCATCAACCGCTGCACGGTCGACTACGGCTTTTCCGGCAAGCTTCTTGAGCGCATCCTTGAGCGAGTTTGAGAGGGTGTCCATCATCAGGCATCACACCCGAGAAGTTCTTCAACGACAGCACCGGGCTCAAACGGCACAATATCCTCGTATGCCTGTCCTGTGCCTAAAAAGAGCAGGGGTTTTCCGATGGTATGGGCAATCGAAATCGCTGCCCCGCCCCGGGAGTCCATGTCGGCCTTCGTGAGTACGATAGCATCGGCACCGACCGTCTTGTCAAACTCTGCCGCCCGGACAACCGCATCGTTCCCGGCAACCGCTTCATCGACATAAATAATGAGATCGGGTTTCATCACGCGCCGGATCTTGTCGAGCTGGCTCATGAGGTTTGCCTTTGTATGGAACCGACCGGCCGTATCGGCAAGCACTACATCAGTCTTGTGGGCAATAGCGTACTGCACAGTGTCAAAAAGGACTGCCGACGGATCGGCCCCGGACTGGTGTTCGATAATCTTGATACCAAGCCGTTCGGCATGCACACCGATCTGTTCAATAGCCCCGGCCCGGTAAGTATCGCCGGCACCGATAACGACTGAAAATCCCTGCTTTTTTAGGTATGCGCCAATCTTTGCGACTGTCGTGGTCTTACCCGTCCCATTTACGCCGGTGAAAAGGATCTTGACCGGCCGTTCGTGGGCTTTGATATAGGCGGGAAGGTCAAAACCCTTTCCAAGGACATTTAACAGGGCCGACTTTAAAGCCCCGACCACAAGATCATCGACAGATTCCCCGATTTTGCGGTGTTTTCCGACAAGGCCTGACCGGACATTGGCAATGATTGCATCGGTAACCGGAAGGGCAACATCGCTTTCAAGGAGCGTCATCTCCAGATCAGAAAGGGCATCTGAAACGTCTTTTTCCGAGACCACGAGTTCGCGGTCGACGATTAAGATTTTTACTTTTTCAGCAAGAGAGGGGGTTTCATTTTTCGGTGCGACGGTTTGTGCCGGAATTTCACCGGCAGGCTTTTCCACCGGCGCCGATGACGCGGCAGCTGCGCCGATACTACCGGTCAGCCGGTTCCGTGCAGCCAAAAGCCGTTCCCTGAGACCCGAAAACATGTGCGAGAGTTCCCCGTTTATTCTTCGTCATCCTCTTCGTGATTGTGCACATGGCCGGCATGGCTCTCTGCGGCTGTGGCCGGGGAATAGCCCTGCTCGAGACGTCTTGCAATCTCATTCATCTGGGTACGGAGTTTATCCAGTGCCTCTGCAACCTTCTTCTGCGAGGCCTCCATTTCCGTAATCCGGTCTTTGAGATAACTGACTGCGTCCGTATTTGTCTTTTCGACGATTACATCTGAACCGATATTGAGGAGTACTTTTTCCGGTTCGAGAATTTTTGCGCGAAGGCTTGCCCCGCCGCCAATCTGGAGGAGGACAGTGCCGTCATCAGATGCCACAAGTGCTTCAAGGGCTTCGATTGCCGCGAGCGCTTCCATACGCCCGTTTTCCATAAGTTCGAGCTGGCTGGCAAAGACCTCTGCCTGCTGTCCGTATTCCTTAAGATAATACTGAAGGGTCTCAACTTCCTGTTGGTTCATTGGTTGTGATGCTGCCAAAATCTCTGCCTCCCCCTAACATATATTTCCGGGTAACTGGCTCTTTCTGATATATTTGTCTTCAGGGAGCATAAATACATCATTGTCGGGTGATCCCCCGACCTCTCCTTTACATCATGTCTTTTTTCGTGCAACCACACATTTGCTGGTCCGGGTCAGGCATCCGAATGACGAGCGTGACCCTATTCTTTAACTCCCCCTTAATGGACGATGAACAGATATCTCTCCTCGCAACCGTGGCAGACATCATCATCCCCACCTTCCGGTCCGAATGTTTCCCCACAGAATCTGCATTTCCGGAATGATTCCCGCCGTTGTTCCCGGGCACAATTTATCAAGGATTGGCAAATAATTAAGGCAGTAACAGTATTATCCAGCTGTTGTAAATATACCGTGCCCAGTAATTGTGGGTCCGACATTCTCACTGCAGGATCTCGCCAATAATAAGATGGCCGATAAACCTGTATTTCGAAGGGTGTGAACCGTACTACAACTTCCGGCGGATTTCCGGCTTCAAAAATTTCTGCTCCATCCCAAGATTTTCTTATTTCGCAAGGTTGAGACAGTTCCTTTAACAGCTGTTCTTTTAGAAAACGGAAATCTATTTCCTCGTTCATTTATCGCTCTCCTCAATAATCCCATTCTCCTCATCGGTCATTCCGTATAACTTGTACACCAGTTTATCAATCGCCTCGGACGCTGTCATCTTTGGGTATTATTAATTTAGACAGGTTAAACGTGTTGAAATGAACGCCGGTAACCTAAGGGATGTCGTGAAGCGGCGATCCTCATGCCTCGGACAAAACGAGTGTTACTACCATTCAGGTCAGCCACTTTGCGGAGCGTAATAAAACTATTTCAGCTGCAAATTGATGTTTAAAATCATCAAATGTTCATGTACCTTATTGGATTTTGACCACCTTTCCCAACAGAAAAGCCGATATATTCATCACGGATCTCATCCGCCACTATCCCTTCGAACTCCCATCGTCCGCGACTTTTAAAGTCCGATGAATCTCTAGTCTGATATTCACGGGTTCCCGCTGAATGCCATTCCTTAATACGATATACTTCACGAATGATACCTTGATAGACAGACATTGCATATTCGGCATTTTTCCTGCGTGGACCAATAACCCAAATGCCGCAAGTGGCTTCGTAAAGTTCCAACGGCGTCATTTGGCTTCGATAAAGTTTGTTGATGGTGATAAGAATGGCCTTATGACGCACAGTAACAGGTTTTGGAGTAAGGAGTGTGAAGAGATCCTGCGATGTGATTCGACCAAAACTCTGTGAATGTATTCCTGATACGATATTAGTGAGTCTTCCTTTTCCGATCAGATCTATTGCTGCGGCTTCTACTAGTGCGGCTTCATTGTCCGAAAGTCCGTACCGTAGAATGTCAATTTGAGGCTCCTTTCCACTGTGTCGAATTTCAGCGATTCTGGCGACTTTGCAGGTGTCGGAATGATCGTCAAGGTGCGAAAAAAGGCGTTCCCCTTTACCCTTTCCGATATAGAAAGGTTCCCCATTACGTGGATCAATATACACATATACATAAGATTTGAGTGTTTCTGCAACGTCTTTGGTTAGTATCAATTCACAGACTCCCGGTAGTTAATATGTGGATTTGTTTATCCAAAATTTCTGTACTTAAATAAATGATAAATTTGCTTTTCTAATTTGAAACATGAGGTATAGGATCTATCTAATTTGTAAAAAAATACATCATCCCTGTACACAAAATGATGACTCCCAAACCCGTAATCCTGTTGCGACTCTATACGAAACTCCACCCGATCATCTGCACGATACCGGCATGGGCAGCGGCGTGGGCAGGATCATCATGATCCCCGTTGCGAGAAGGAAGACACTGACTACCGCAAGAAAAAAAATCTGCATGCGTTTCATTCCAGGAATTATTGACTGGACACTATAAGAGGGTTACAGAACGGATTCAGCAGAAAGAACCGCAATCCTCATCATAGATGGGCGGTAACATCCTCGCATGAGCGCCCCTGCCACCAGTACCGTCCGATCCAATATTTTCCTGATTGTCCTGTCAATCTCGCTTGCCACATTTATGGCCGCCCTTGACAGTACGATAGTTAACATTGCCCTCCCGACCATATCTGAGGCATTCAATGTCTCGACGACAACCGTGAGCTGGGTGGCAACCGCATACCTTCTTGTGATGGCCGGGTGCGTGCTCGTCTTTGGGAAAATCTCTGACATCATCGGGTTCAAGCGGGTGTTCCTGCTCGGTTTTATCATTTTTACTCTCGGTTCGTTTGCCTGCGGGTTTTTGCCCGATCTCTTAAATTCCCTTGGGGTCCTTATTGTGGCACGGATGCTCCAGGCGCTCGGCGGGGCAATGATCACCGCAATCGGACCGGCCATGGTCACGGCCTTCATCCCTATGGACCAGAAAGGAAAGGCAATGGGTATTGTCATGACCCTTGCTGCCCTTGGGACTGCTCTTGGGCCGAGCATCGGGGGTTTCCTGATCCAGTACCTGTCATGGAACTGGATCTTCTTTATCAACGTGCCAATAGGGATCTTTGCTGTTATCCTTGGGGCAAAGGTAATCCCTGTTTCAGGGAGTGGCGGGAGTCTTGCCGGCTTTGACCGGACCGGCGCCGTGCTCACCTTTACGGGTCTTGCCTCACTGCTCTTTGTGGTCTCGGAAGGCGAAAGCCTGGGATGGACATCCCCGCTGATCCTCGGCCTGTCCGTGCTGACTGTCGTTCTGCTTTCCGGGTTTGTGTGGCACGAATGCAGGACCAGTGATCCGCTCCTCGACCTTTCACTTTTCAAAAACAAAAATTTCCTTGCGATAAACCTCCTGCTCTCTCTGGTCTTTTTCAGTTATGCCGGGATCAATTACCTCCTGCCGTTTTACCTGAAATATGTCCGCTCGGTGGATACCTCTACCTCGGGGCTCATCATGACGGCGCTTTCCGTCGCGATGATGGCGGCAGGACTCCTTTCCGGGATGCTCTTTAACCGGGTGGGCCCGAAAAAGCTCTGCATTACAGCCGGTGCCCTTCTTGTTGCCGGGTATTTCTGTATCATGCGGCTCCATGCCGACACGGCCATGATGTACGTGGTGGGATGCCTTTTGCTGATCGGCCTTGGCCTTGGTTTTATGATCACGCCGGCTTCAAACCTCATCATGAACTCAGTGGCAAAATCGAAACAGGGCATGGTCTCAAGCCTCACCAGTCTCGAACGGTTCGCTCCCCTGACACTTGGGATCGCCGTATTCAATATGATCTTTTTATGGGGGATCGCAAAAATTGCGGAAAGCCACAATGTGACGCAAATGTCACCGGTCAACGTGCAAATGACGGTGATGTCGGCAGGCTTTGACCTCGCATTTTTCGGGTCTTTTATCCTTGGTATTGTCATACTGGGTCTTGCACTGGTAATCCGGCAGGAAACCCACCCGGACTACAAGGATGAAAAGGGGGAGATGGGGCCGGGGATGATCTGACAAATCTGCCCGTAAATATTCCGCACGATCCTTGTATATCTGGCACTTTTTTACCAAAGGGGAAGGGCAGGACACCCCCTGCCCCCCTTCTTCTTTTTTTCAGGAGGGGGTATACCCCCCACCCACCTGCCGGCCTGACAGGGGATCACTCCCCTCCCCTTGTGCCGGGCATGCAGGGGGATACCCCTTCCCCCTAAGTATCCGTACGCGGGCTCCTGTGATGTTCGATTGAGCCTGAGGATAAACAATCGGGATGTAATAAAACAAAAGATAAATCAGTAATTCCCGGTTAAAAAACCGGGTTAAAGAAAAAGGTTACTCGGCTTTTGCCGCACTAACGCTGTCAACCTTGATGTAGCGTCTCTTTAAGTTGTGCTTGCTGCCGATAACCGCAAACGTTCTTTCCTGCGCCTGCTTCTCGTTTGGCGCCGAAATAATTTTCGTGTAGGGCATCCAGTCTTCGCCCATCAGGAAGGTTCCTTTCACTTCATACTTTTGCTCTGCTGCCATAATCCTCACTCCAGAAATCCAAATACGTCCTCTACCCTGCCGAGTTCAAACCCGCTCGTTGCGTTGCCTGCAATGTAGCCCGTGTCATTTACAAGAAGACCCGTGCCGACAAGCCCGCTGCCCATGTTGATAGTACCGGTACCGACCGGAACTTTCGCCACTTCTTCGAGTTTTGCAATTTCCTGCTCAGTTGCACGCGGGTGGACGATCACGCCCTTGTTGGTTGCGATACCGGCCATGCCAACCGTCACTACTCCACCGAGAGTCAGCGGGATCAGTTCAACCCCCAAAAACTCCCCGATCTCTGCGGCAATTTCAGCAGGAAGCTCCGGGTGCACCGCAGCAAACGTATCATTTGCCATGATAACGTTCCCTGCAGCGTTCATCGTGTCACACAGGGTCATGACCTTCCGGTGTTTTTCAAGCACCGCAATCTCATCATCGGTTGCAAGCCCGGATACAACAAGTCCCCGGCTGTTTCCTGCAACAAGCGACCCGATAATCGAACTGCCCTGGATGGTCGTTTCGACCAGTTCGGCGGAAAGCGCTGCTTTGAGTGCTTCACGGAACTCATCTGTCGACTCAGGGGGAATTATCGCGATATCGCCTGCAACCCGGGCAAAAACCCCGATATTGGGGTCCCCGGCAAAGTTAGTCGTGCGTTCCATATGCTTACGATTCCGGGGCGAGCTCCGCCTGGACCTGTCCGTCTTCCATCTTCATGGCGCGGACGCGGATCTTTGATGGCGGCTTCTCGCTTCCCCTGCTCCATACCTTCTCGTTGATGGTCTTGTCAAGCTTGACATTTTCGGTCTTCATGTGCTTGGCAAGGTACCTGCGGATATCCTTTATCGCGCCGTTAGCCCGCTTCCACCGGGGCATCCTGCGTGCATCCCGCAGCGGGATGATATAGATATGTTCCTGCATCTGTTCTGCCATGATCTTACACCTTCAGAGTGCTTCTGCGCCAGTTGCGCCGCTTCGGGTGCGACACAACAGCCCTTTTCGTCCTGATCATGACCCACTGGGGCACACGGCGGTTCTGGTCGCATGCCTTTGCCAGCCGGATCTTCCTTCCTTTGCTGAGCTTGCTCATGTTCTTCACCTTATACTGTTATCGCTCATCTTTTTTCCCACAACAAGAGACTGCTCGTGGTGTTGCGGGAACAGGGAAGCGGGATCGACTCCGCGGGCACGGATCGCCACCCTGATCTCTGATTCGTAATCGCCGTTTGGGATTGTCCCGGTTTCCCCATATTCAACAACGAGGAACCGGTCGACCAGACGGTCGACTTCGGATCTCATGTAGCCAAGAAGCGGGCGTACATATGAACTCCCGTTCCTGCCGCAGATGCTTTGCACCTGCGCCCTCGTGAGCATCGGGACACGGTCATCAAACCTTGTTCCGTCGCCAACGACTTTATACTCTCCGGCAAGGGTCTCAATGGCAGCCTGGTGTATGCGGTTGATCGCATCGTTGGGATACCCGCACGAGATTACCATGTCTGCCATCTCTTCTGCCATACCTTTGGGAAATACCCGTTTTCTCAAAGGAAACCCCAGCGCCTGCGCGGCATTTTCTATTGTCGGAATTAAGCGGGCGGGGTCGAACACAAAGGTGTTGAGTTCAACCTCGTAATACGTACCCAGCATTATTGCTGCAAGGGAACTATCCTTCCCGCCGCTGTAAAGCACTCCTGCTTTCATCACTTTCTTGTGATCGAGTAATCCCGTTTTGCCGGCGCAAGCTGCCGGAGCAGTTCTTTGAACTGTGCATCGGTGATCTTCTGCTTGAGGCGCCCGCTCTGGGCGAGCATCACGAGCTGTTGTTCCACGGCGCCGGCAAACTCCGGCTTGGTCAGCTTGATGGTGTTCAGGCGTTCCCGGGCATCGGGCTCGAGAACCTGCATGAGCACCATCTGGATCTGCTGCTTGAGACGCTGCTGTTGCTCAACTTCCTCCTGCATGGCCTGCTGCTGGCTTGCCTGCTGCTGGAGTTGCGCCATCCTTCTTTTTCGGATTTCACCGAGCTCGTCGTCTCCCATGGAATGTCACCGGTCTTATGCTTCAGGCTTTTTGCCTTCAGCTTTTTCAGATTTCTTGCCTTCCTTCTTTGCAGCTGGCTTCTTC
Source organism: Methanoregula sp. (assembly GCA_035353675.1). GTDB lineage: Archaea > Halobacteriota > Methanomicrobia > Methanomicrobiales > Methanospirillaceae > Methanoregula. The sequence continues at coordinate 13,794 of DAOQAA010000018.1, forward strand.
TCGGCCTTTGCCTCTTCGGACTTTTCAGCCTTCTCACCCTTTGGAGCCTTGCCCTTCTTGCCTTCAGGCTTCTTTGGCTCTTCGGCAACCGGCTTTACCCTCTTTGGGACTGGTGCCGGCGGGTTGGCGAGAACTTCTTTTGCCATGCTGTCAAGGAATGCCATACCAGCAGGAGAGACCTTGCGCCCGGTCTTGTCATGCAGGATAAGTCCTGCTGCCTCAAGCTGCTGTAAGGCTTTACGGAGAATTGAGCCGCTACCCTTCCGGAAAGCATTCGGTTTTGAGCCGCGGTTCTTACTTCCGCCATAGAAACTCCGCATCCGTTCGACACCCAGGGGGCCGTCGACATAGACGCGTCTCAGCACTGCTGCTGCCCGGATAAACCACCAGTCGGGGTCTTCGGGAGGCATCTCCTTATGTACCCCGGTCTTTGCAAAGGCAGCCCATGCCGGCGGCTTGATCTCCTGCCGCTTCCTGAGCTCCTCTGCAACCTTCCTGATAAGGTGGTCGGCCGGGACATCATATACGGTCGTCATGTATAGTCCTCACTGTTCTTTAAAATTAAATAACAGTCTTATCTTATTGGGTAGCGAGGTTTTTATATATTTCGAGATTCCGGCCCCCGCATTTACCGGTACAAAAACGACTTATTTTTTCTCTTTTTTGTCGCGTTCTGCGAGGACCATGGTTTTTCCCCGCACTCCAACAAGAACCGCACGGGCTGCCGATGCAACCGCATCCGGGTCAACCTCAGTGTTCTGGAGCCATTTCACTTTGATTACCTTGCGCTTTTTTAACTGGGCCACGATCTCTTCAATCGTCGCCTCCGTGCATCCCTGTTTCCCTATCCAGACCGTTGGTTTAAGGTCCTGCATTGCGGGATCTGTTTTTGTTGTCAATTGGATCTCTCCACGCGGTATCGTGTTATCTTCCTGCATTCCAGGCATGTGACTGAAACCCATCCCTTATGTATACGCACTCTCATGTTTGCCCCCGGCACTAAGTACCGGTAGCAGTGATGGCAATACCTCCGCCGGTACTCCCGGTCAATCCGGACACGTTCGCGCATGGCAATTTTACGGGCAAGTTCAACATACCGGTTGCTGTATTCCGGGTTTTTTGAAAATACCTTTTCCGCTTCAGAAAAGAGCACCGCGATACGCTCCCGTGCCAGGGGTTTTACTGAGGGTACGTGTCTCTTTGACTTCATAGGGGTTCACGGTGCCGTTGCAGGTGTCATACTATCAGCGCCCGGCATATAAAAATGACGGGTGCGGAAAAAGTATGGGCGCTGATTAGGGTGTTAAGCGGGTCCTGACCTTTCGTCCTTCAATAGTCAGGCGATCTTCACAGAAAAGCCGGACAGCTTCCGGCAGGGCGATATGCTCCTGGATGAGGATGCGGTTTGCAAGAGTATCCTCATCGTCGTCATCCATCACCCGGACGCTGCGCTGGAGGATGATGGGGCCACCATCAAGGCTGTCGTCAACAAAATGAACGGTACAGCCGGCAATCTTGACCCCGTGAAGGAGTGCCTGGCGCTGGGCGTGGAGCCCGGTAAAACCTGGCAGCAGCGCCGGGTGGATATTTATCATTTTTCCGGCGTATTCCCTCACAATTGCCTGACCGAGGATACGCATATACCCGGCAAGGACAACAAGATCCGGCCGGGCGTTTTTCAGTGCAGACAGAAGCGCCTGTTCATAGAGCTCGCGGGTGGCAAAAGAAGCATAATCCACCACAACAACCGGAATATTAGCTGCCTGTGCCCGCTCGATGGCATACGCTTTTGGATTATCGGTGATAAGCGCCACGCATTCGGCCGGGATACTGCCTCTTTCTAAAGCCCCAATAATTGCCTGGAAATTTGACCCGCGGCCCGATGCAACGACTACGATCCGTTTTGTCATGGTTCCTCCGATGTATTAAAAAGGTGTTACCGGGGTTCTGTCCCGTTCTGTTTTTCACGACGGACAATGCACTTGATCTTAACAATACGCCGGCCATGCATCTGCATGACGACAAGCGTGATCCTGCCCGCTTCGATCTCAATCTTCTCTCCCGGGTGCTGAGGGATATGGCCGAGCCGGTCGATCAACAGTCCGCCTACCGTCTCATATGATTCGTCGGTAGGTAACCCGATATCAAGATCCTCATTAATGTCATCAACCCACATCTGGGCATCAAGCACATAGACCCCCTCAGATATGCTCTGTACCTGTGGTTCCTCTTTGTCGTACTCGTCCCTGATCTCACCGACAAGTTCTTCGAGGATATCTTCAACAGTGACTATCCCTGTAAAACTGCTGTACTCATCGATGACAATCGCGATCTGTACCCGGTGTACCTGGAGTTCTTTTAAGAGATCGTCAATTTTCTTGGTTTCAGGTACAAATGTCGGGTCGTACATTATTTCCCTGATGGATATGTCCTTTCTCTTTGAGAGCATCGCAGAGAAAACATCCTTCACATTAAGAACACCGGTGATGTTGTCGGTCTGTTCATGATAGACGGGTATACGGGAAAATCCGGTTTCATTAAATATGCGGATCGCGTCGCTGATACTCGTCGTATCCTCCATGAGGATCACATCGACACGGGGAGTCATGATCTCACGGGCGGTCGTATCCCCGAACTCAAGCACCGAGTAGAGCATTTCTTTTTCATCCTGTTCTATCGTGCCCTCTTCCTTACCCACGTCAATCCATTCTTTAATTTCTTCTTCGGTTACAGCGGGTTCCGCCCCGTCCTTATTAGCACCAAACGAAGGGCTCACCTTGTCGACAACCCATATAACCGGGGAAAGAACCCGGGACAGGAAAAGAATGATCGGCGCAACTGCACGGGGGAAAGTATCCGGGGCCCGCGAAGCATAAATCTTCGGGCCAATCTCGCCGAATACAAGAAGGATAATCACGACAACACCGGTTGCTATCCCAACCCCGATATCGCCAAATACATTAATCGCTATTGCAGTTGCTATGGCAGCCGCTGCGATATTCACGATATTGTTTCCAATAAGAATCGTGGTCAGGAAATGATCCGGGTTCTCCTTTAAGGTAGCAAGAGCCAGGGCTCCAGGCTTGTTGTCGTTAACAAGTGTCCTTACCCTCGCTTTGGTAATCGAAATCAATGCAACTTCCGAGCTTGAAAAAAACGCGGAAAGCACGACGCAGATGATGAAGAGCAGGATATCAAAAAGGTTCTCAATCATCCCACTTCACGCCGTGAAAAACACGACAGGTTCCTTGATTCATAGTCGTTCTTGTACTTCAGTTATGGGGAATGTGATTAAATAAAACCAACGGGCAATGGTTCGCCTTTAGTAGCCGGATTCCATACAGTCTCTCATAAATGCACCATCCCGTGCAATAATCGTGCATTTCTCCTCTGCGGACAGTGGTTTTTTGAAATTGAGGTCATCAATCTCAAGCATCAGGCAACCCCGGTAATGGTGATCCCGGAGCGCCCCGATGATCCGGCCAATTACCGGGCTGTTGTCAAGGGGGAGGTGAAGCTTTCCGTTTTCAGCCCGGCTGATATGCACATTTGCAAGCCGATCCGCACAGAGATCGATATATTCCATTGCAGTCTCTTCAGAGACTGCCAGTGCATGGGCAATATCAAATGTAAACTTAAGCCACGGTTCGGCATCGAGCACTTCACGCATCCGTTCAGGAGTACAAATGAGGGAATTAACAGTGGGTTCCATGTTTTCAATTGCGACCGTAACGGTATCCTTAAAGGCGGCTTTACGGAGTGCTGATATGTAGTAATCGAACCGGGCAAGATCAGCATCACTGGGTGGCCGTCTGGCAGTTCTTTTACCGGGATGGACGGTCAGAAGGCCTGCACCCAGCATTTGCGCCATTTCAAGCGACCGTACGGCATAAGCGACCGAGAGTTCTGCCACATCAGGATTGATGGAACAGGGGTTCAGGTCGAGGACAGGTGTGTGGACCGTGAATGTCGAAATTTCCGGGTGTGCCTGCCTGCATGCGATAACTTCGTCTGACGGGAGATCCCGGAGCCAGAAATGCGGTGTTTCCAGCCAGAACTCAAGCCCGTCAAGTCCCGCCTTTCCGGCAAACGAGAATATTTCTTCAGACGTATATTCATGAAAGAACATGCTCGAAACGCCGTAGGCGGTCATGATAATACTAATTGATAAGCGCTTTGTGCATAATATTTCCTGATGGACTGGTTTTATCGCACCGAATCACCGGAAGCGCAGGAACCAAAAGAACTACCGGTAATTGCGGATACTCCGCTCACGGTCGGCGAGGTATCTGGTATCATCGAACGCCTTCTTGAGGACTCCCATTTGCAGGATATCAGGGTACAGGGCGAAGTCACAAATTACAAGCATCACAGCCGGGGCCACCGGTATTTTTCCCTTTCAGAAAAAGGTCCGGGCGGCACCATTGCAGTGATCAAATGTGTCATGTGGCGGTCCGATGCCGACCGGCTGTCCTTTGAACCAGAGGACGGAATGGAGGTTGTTGTCACCGCCTCAGTCCGGGTATACCCGCCTCAGGGAGTATACCAGTTGCAGGTAAAAACAATGACCCGTGGCGGGGTCGGCGAAAAGTACCTGCTCGTCGAGAAATGGAAAAAGGAACTGGCAGCGGAGGGCTGTTTTGCGACTGAACGGAAACGCCCGCTGCCGTCATTTCCCGCTCGGGTCGGCGTGGTCACATCCGAAACCGGGGCGGTTATCCATGATATCCGTACCGTGATTGCCCGCAGGTATCCCGTGGAAATTGTCATCTCCCCGACAGCAGTGCAGGGGGACGAGGCACACGGGGACATCGCACGTGCAATTGCACGTGTCGCGGGGCATGTCGATGTTGTTATCGTCGCACGGGGCGGGGGGAGTTTTGAGGATCTCTTCCCCTTCAACCACCCGGATGTCGTGCGGGCTATCATGGCCTGCCCGGTGCCGGTCGTCTCTGCAGTCGGTCATGAGGTGGATGTGACGCTTGCCGATCTTGCCGCAGATATCAGGGCTCCGACCCCGTCAGCAGCAGCTGAACTCGTAGTGCCGGACAGAAAAGACCTCCGGCTCGCATTGCAGAACCTCCGGTGCCTGTTGTCCGGCACCCTGCTTTCCCGGGTCTCACGGGCCCAGGACGAGATTGCCGGTCTTCGCGACCGGCTCCGCCCGCAGAGGTTCTCCCGGAAAATCGGCGAGAACCGGCAGGCAACGGCTGATCTCTCCGACAGGCTTGAACGGGCATTCTCAACAGGGATCGACAGGGAGCGGCTCATGCTTGCAGAGATAAAGACCGCACTTGAAGGAAAAAGCCCGCGGGCAGTGCTCTCCAGAGGATACTGCGTTGCGGAAAAGGACGGCGTTGTTGTCCGATCCGTTGAAACCATTAATGAAAAAGACCGGCTGAACCTGCGGTTTTATGACGGCAAGAGCCGGGTTGTCGTGGAGCGTGTGGATCATGACGGAAACCTATGAAGAAAAGATCGAACAGTTACGACAGATTATCGCAAAGATTGAAGACGGCGGCACAAGTCTTGACGAGAGCATGAAACTGTATGAGCAGGGGGCAGCGCTCATTAAGCAGTGCGAGACCCTGCTTGCAGTTGCCGAAGAAAAGATTGCTACACTCAGTCGGGACGCGTGACGGTCAGGGTAACCGTCATCTCTGCCCCGTTCCGGAGCGCGGAAATAAGGTCACGCGGCAGTGTTGCTGCGACATAATCCGAGCAGATGCCGATTGTCCTGCCGCAGGTAAACTCGCTGCGACGCCAGACCATATCGGTCGGGTGGTCGAGCGTGAGATCTTTTGAACCACGGGATTGCACCTCGAAGACAACGTCTCCCACAGAAAGCCGTGTTACAAGAACAGCGTCATCGTGCGCGAGTATCTTCCTGAATTCATCCGAAAGTCCGGCGCAGCCCTTGTCAGCAGCAACTCCAATGATGCAGTTGCCGTTTTTTGAAAGATGTTCCTCGCATGTAACTTCAAAGGTTGTCGGGTGGGTGCCAAGGATGATGGGGTGTCCCCTGCACCGGATAACTTCCTGCGCCTTCATGTTTATCATGTGAGGGTTACCATTCATATTCAATGTTTATCACCGTTTTGTGTCCCGAGTGCAGGGAAGAGACCGAGCACGAGCTTCTTGCGGAGTCACGCGACCGCCTCGTCCGGTGTACCACGTGCGGGCACCACCACCGGATCGCGTGGGAGAAAGAATCGGAACCGGTTGCAATAAAGACCATTGTATCCCGTGAAGGTACCTCCCTTAACGGCACCATCGAATTCGACCCGGATGATGAGTGTTCCGTAGATGATCATCTTGTGGCGGAATGCGGGGACGAAGCTTATGGTGTCCAGATTACGGCAATCGAATGCGGAACACGGCGGCTTCAGCGGGCAAAGGTAAAAGACATCACTACGCTCTGGAGCCGGACTATCGACCGTGTCGTTGTTAAGATATCAATCCATGATGGCAGGAAAACCATCCCGCTCTACATGGATTGCGAAGGGGAGGACGAATTTGTAGTCGGGGAACTATACGTCGCCGAAGGAAAACGGTTCAAACTCTCCCATATCAAACTGCGTGACGGCCCCCTGATGAGAAAAGAGGGATGGAAGACCGTTGCCCACCGGATCAAGCGTATCTACGGAGTCCGGGCATAAGCCCTTTTTATATAGTGCAGCCCTGCCTTGCGTCCCCATGGATCAATGGGCATCTAAAGGACATGCTCAATTAACAACCATTTTTCGTAACGAGCCACCCCCACCCTTTGCTGATGTTGGAGGGGGCATCCTGTTTTGCTTCAGAATACAAAGAGGGGGTAGGGGGGGCACCCTTGATCCATATTGTCATAAGGGATACCTCCTCCTTAATTCATGAAAGGAGACCCCCACCTTATGAATGATAGGGAGGGGGTGGCACTATGTTCAGGACGAAGACTCTATGCGAAGCACTGGTTTTGGGACTGGAATTTTGAGGGTGACCCCCTCATTTTGTAAAGAGAGGAGGGGGTCTCCAACATTTCTCCGGAAAAGTTAAAGGGGGGGTGGGGGGTTCCCAGTTTTTTTTAATGAGGGGGTTGTCCCCCTTCTGTATTTGCAGGAACCTGACATTGAGATCTGTTCTCCGCAGGAAAACGGTAACTGGCAAGTGTTTTAAAGACTGACTCCAGTCTGCCGGTTGACGGTTAAGGTGATGCCAGAATGCATGAGTGGTGAGGGTATTGGAGATCAGGCCGTTCGGGTATCGGAATTCCCAAAACAAGCTCACTGATGATTTTTCTTATAGCCTTTAAGACCTCTTTTTGGGCTCTAAGCTCCAGTCCTGTATGAAAACAAAGACGGTGAAAAGAGATTGCGTCTTAAGAAAAATTATAAAAAAAAGTTTTGTGCAAAGCCAAAAAAATATCCGCTGATTATGAAGTCTCCGCATTGACTGATACTACGGTGACATCAACGGTCGGATAAGCGAAATCCAACGTAATCCCCGCAGGAGTCTTGTTGGTGACCTCTCCGATCCGTATATAATACTGGGCAGTAGAATTTGCGTCTGCCGCTTCAGGGTTATCGGAAACGCCTAGAGCCACCAGCTGACCAACTTCAACCGCTGAAATGTTCATGTTTTTACTTTTAAGTTGATCTGCTGTCCAGAACTGTGTCAATGGCATATTCGAAGTAAGGGTAATTGTTTTCTTACCATGGTTATTCATGCCGACAACTCCGCTGCTGATTGCATCGTACTCGCTTGCAAATAAGGCAAACCGGGTCGACCACCCGGTGTTTGCCGAGTATACCTGAACCGGGTAAATCGAATTTGTCAGGGACTGGTTTGCGGTCATGGTCAGCTGTTTAGAATACATAACGCTGGAGCCCTCGTTAACCAACTGGGTATATGTGTCGTAATTCGAGGTGACAAGGGCATCACCCTGAGCATCCTTTAAAGTATAATCTACCACTACGACATCGCCGGGTTTTACCGTGGCAAGCGATGTGATCCAGCTTGATCCCATCGATGATACAACCATCAGTACGACAAAAAGAACCCCGACAACAACCGCAAGGATTTTTGTCCATACCTTCTTTGATTTCTCTGCCTGCTTTTTTGCGCCCATTATTAGAATCCTCCTTATTAAGTCAATGTTTAACGGTCATAAACTATTCTGATACTTATTTAGTGCATCCGAAAGTCAGCCATAAAATTTGTCGCAGCATATTACGGTTTTAGTGTCATTACCTGACTCATGAACACCGGCAAGAACATTTATAAATTATAAATTATAGTTTAGGACTATCTCATCCGGAATGGATGGGAATACACCAGAAGGAGGGAACAATATGACAGGTAGAAGATATCCGTTTGATTCATTGTGGCAGGAAATGGAAGATATGCGAGCGGAAATGGACCGTTTGTTTTCCCAGGTCTATGGTGGTGGCCGGTTCCTTCCCCCGGGAGGAGTAAGCGATCGTATGCTCCCGGCTATTCGCGGAGAGTTCCGCGTTGATGTGAGAGACCAGGAAAATGAGGTTGTCGTTGTCGCCGATCTGCCGGGAATTGAAAAGAAGGATGTCAGTATCCGCCTGATTAACCCGCACGCCCTTGAAATCACCTGCGAGCGGAAAGGAGAGACTGAAGAGAAGGCCAAAGGCTACTATATGAGGGAGCGGGTTGCCGGGTCAATGCAGCGTGTGGTTATACTTCCGGCTGACGTAACAGAAACCGATGCCAAAGCCGGTTTTAAAAACGGTGTGCTGGAAGTCCACCTGAAACACTCAAAAGTCCCACAGGTTTCAAATATCCCCATTGAATAGGGTGTTTGTGGTTCATACTTTTTTTATACCGATTCTTTAATGTTATTAGCGCCGGAAACTGTAATGATGGATAAAAAAAAGGTCAAGGATTATATGACCTATGATGTTGTCAGTGTGGATCTCCACGGCACTGTACAATCGGTCATAGAAAAGATCCAGCAGACCAATCACGACGGCTTTCCGGTTGTTGACGGTTCGGAAGTGGTCGGATATATCGCCGCACGGGATCTCCTGTCTGTAAAACCCGGTGAGACCATTGAGCATGCAATGTCAGGAGAACTGATAGTCGCCGATCCAGAAATGGACATCACGGATGCTGCACGTGTGATATTCCGGAGCGGAATCCAGAAACTCCCGGTCGTGGACGAGAAAAACCATCTGCTTGGTATTATCTCTAATTCTGACGTGATCCGTTCACAGATCGAACATGTCTCTCCGGAAAAAGTTTTCAATTTCATAACAACGCTAAAAAAACTCTACGGCGTCGATCCGGCGCTGAACCGGGGTATTGTCCCTATCAGGGACCTGCTCCCGACCCAGTCCAAGATCTACCAGGATGAACTGGAAGGCAGGATTTACGAGATAAAAAAGGGACTTGCCGAACCAATTATTGTGGTTAAAAGGCCGGGCCGGATTATCCTTGTTGATGGCCACCACCGTGCAGTTGCAGCAAAAAAACTTGGCATTACGGCACTCGATGCCTACATTATTGAGATCCGCGAAAACGTGGAACTGGGGATGGAGCGGACTGCAAACACGATGAACTTAAAAACGCTCGATGATGTACAGGTGCTGGATTACGCCCGTCACCCGCTTGTAGCAATCACGCACCGGCTTGTAAAAAGGCCGCAATAAAATTTTTTTTACGATCCTTCACACCGGAGATCAAACTTATCATTCAGGATATACTCTTTTACAATTGATCCGTCAGGTACAACGACCTCAGGCCAGATCCGGGTCTTTGAATGTACCACCACGTTGTTTCGCAGGACAACTCTCGGGCCAATCACCGTGTCGTTCTCGATGCTGCATTTTTCCCCGATATGGGTATCGTTATCAATAATACTTCCAGAGATTGTGGTGTTTGCCCCAATCACGGCACGGTTGTAAAGCGACGAGGAGAAGATCTTGGAGTTATTCCGGATGATACAACGTTCACCGATGCTTGTGTAGGGGCCGATGAGGACATTATTTCCTATTGTCGTGCCTGAACCAATCGCCACCGGGCCGATAACACGCGTATTATTCCCAAGAGTGATCGAATCGCCAAGCTGCACCGGGCCCTGCACACGGGCGCCGTGCATCGAAAGGTCACCGATAATATCGGTAATCGTAATATCCTGCAGTTTCCAGTGCTCTGCCTGCCGGAGCGATGTCGGGCTCCCGACGTCACTCCAGTTCCCACGTGCAAACCAGCCTTTGAGGGATATTCCTTCCTCCATCAGGTGCGGGAAGAGATCCTTGGCAAAGTCATATTTCTTTCCGGACGGGATGTGATCAAAAATTTCCGGCTTGCAGACATACATGCCGGTGCTTGCGAGATTTGAGAATATTTCCCCGGGCGAAGGTTTTTCCTTGAACCGCTTTATCTCATAGTTGACATCGATCTCGGCGATACCGTATTCCCCCGGGTCATCGATTGAAATGAGTCCGATGGTGGTCATCGCCTTTTCTTTCTGGTGGGCACGGTAAAATTCAAGGACGTTTAAATCCGTCACATGGTCGCCGCCAACGACAAGGAAGTCCTGGCCGTCAAGATATTTTTTTGCGTTTTTCACGCTCCCGGCAGTGCCGAGTTTGGTCTTTTCGTGGACATACGTGATATCGACGCCAAAAAGTGAACCGTCGCCAAGCGCCGCCTCGATATCCTTGCCCATATACCCAAGGGTCATCACCACTTCGCGGAACCCGAGGTTGGAAAGGTGTGAAACAAGATGCTGGATTGAGGGCCGGTTAACAATCGGGATACATGGCTTTGGACGTTCGAATGTGAGAGGACGCAGGCGTGTTCCTTCGCCCCCGCACATAATACACACCTTCATAAATCTAATTTTGGTGTTGAACGGTTTTAATTATAGTGCCCGCAATACTAATGGATACGGGAGAGTTATGGGATCTGAAACGTACCGCGAACTGGATGTCGCCGAAGGGACCGTCCAGTGCCTTCCAACAAAAAGAGAACCGGTCACTTACTGCCGGCTCTGTATCCACTGCCGGGAGTTCAGGGTAAACGGCCAGTATGTAAAATCCCCGTCACTTGCCTACTGTGTGAAGTGCCGGGTAACCGGGGAAGTCGATCTCTCAACGGTGCAGGCAATCCGTTGTGCAGACAGGCAGGGTGAAGGCTTCCATAGCATCACAAATATTATCGGATGACTTTTTTAAAAAATTCTTCAGGATTTTTGTTCTTCCCCGGATTCATTCAATAACGCAATTATTACATCCATATCCACATGCTGCTCAAAAAGAGAGGCAAGCATATCATACGGATCGCTGCCGTTCTGGTTAAGGGAGATAAAGGGCAATCCTTTCTTCCCGTAAAGGTATGACAGCAGGGAATTAACTGCGGACGGATTCAGGAACAGGCCGTGCATGTAGGTGCCAAAAACAAGACCGTCGGCACTCACCCTGCCGTCACCGAAAAACGCCTCTCTATCAGAACCTTCCCCGGTAACACCCATGTGGATCTCGTATCCGGTCACCGTGCCCATGGTTGAAAGAACAGGCGGAACCGTACACGCCTTCCGTTCAACCTGTGTTGTGTTCTTGGAATATGATGAAAAACGGGTAACACAGTCCAGGAGACCAAGACCTTCGTAGGTTCCCGCTGCGGATTCAAACCCGTCGTCAACGAGGGTTTTTCCAAGCATCTGGTATCCTCCGCAGATCCCGATCACCGGGACTTTCCGTGTCCGCGCTGCTATTAGTTCGTGATCGGTTCCGCTTGTCCTGATCGCGGAAAGATCATCGATAGTATTCTTTGTGCCGGGAAGAATGATGCAGTCATAATCCTTAAGAGGAGAACCCGGGGTAACATACTCAACTGACGCGTACTGCTCCAGCAGTTCAAAATCCGTAAAATTGGAAATGTGAGGGAGCCGGATAACTGCGATACGGACAGGAAATCCCCGTGCTGTTTTGTCCCCGATTGAAAGGGAATCCTCACTGGGAAGAGGGAGAGTAAAATAGGGGACTACTCCTAACACCGGCACTCCTGTGAGTTCTTCAATTTTCTTCACGCCGGGTGCAAAAATCTCCGGATCCCCCCGGAACTTGTTGATAATAATTCCCCGTACAAGCGGCCGGACCGGCTCCGGCAAAAGCTGGATAGTGCCGTAAATCTGTGCAAATACCCCACCCCGTTCAATATCGGCAACGAGAATGAGGGGTTTTTTGAGATTCTCTGCAAGGAGTGTATTCGCAATGTCGCGGTCGTACAGGTTGACCTCAGCTGCTCCCCCTGCCCCTTCGATAATTACCTGCCCGTACTCTTTTTCAAGCCGTTTGAAGGCTGCCACTGCCTCGGTGAGAAGATATGGGGTTTCGTGATAGTAGTCCCCAATCGGCACATCTTTGTAGGGGTGACCAAAAAGCACCACCTGCGAGATGCAGTCGCCCTTGGGCTTGAGAAGCACCGGATTCATGTCAGTTGTGGGAGAGAGCCGTGCGGCCCAGGCCTGCATTGCCTGTGCCATTCCGATTTCTCCGCCATCTTCTGTGACAAACGAGTTCAGGCTCATGTTCTGGGACTTGAACGGTGCAACCCGGATACCGCGGCGCACCAGGCACCGGCAGATTGCAGCAACGGTGACGCTTTTTCCTACGTGTGATGAAGTCCCCACGACCATGAGTGACATAAGTACTCATTTGAATGCACGCACATAAAACGGATATGTGCCGGATACAGCGCTAAAAACAGGTGTATACCGTCCGGACAATGCCAAGTAATAAATAAGCAGAGTTTAAAAATAGCTGTTAATGATTGGTGGCATTTGCCCGACGTGTGGACTTCCCAAAGAATTGTGTATCTGTGAGGAGGTAGCAAAGGAACAGCAGCGGATCAATGTTAAGGTTAATAAGCGCCGGTACGGGAAAGAAGTGACCGTGATTGAAGGCCTTGACCCGACTGACATTGATCTTGATGATCTTTCAAAGTTCATGAAAGGAAAACTTGCCTGTGGCGGTACTGTGAAAGGCAATTCTATCGAATTGCAGGGTAACCACCGTGACAGGGTAAAAGAGCTCCTTTCCCTGAAAGGCTACAGCACGGAAAATATCAATTAAAATGTAACTATTCCGTTTTTTTCTTTTTTTTTGATTGGTTATTATATCCGGTTGTTCTCCGGATGTGTATCAGGGAGTTTCAGTAAGATTACGGGTCACTGGCAGGTGTTATCCAGCCGGGCTGGTAATTACAAGGTAATGTGCCGGAAAGTTCAGTTTTTGTGAGTGCAACAAGGGAATAGTCCCCCCATTAGAAAAAAACGGAACCATGCCACCCCCTCCCAATCGTTTATGAGGTGGGGGTCTCCTTTCATGCCTTGAGGAGGAGGTGTCCCTCAGGAAAATATGGCTCAAGGGTACCCCCATTCCCCCTGTTCGCGTTCCTGAAGTAAAGCAGGACACCCCCTCCAACTTCAGCAATGGGTTGGGGGCACCCATCATGAAAAATGATCTTTCCCGGGCCTTATGGATTCAGATGAAGAAACTGAATACGACCCATGATATAACGAGCATAATAGCGGAATATTTCAGACCGCCAATAACCCGTCCTTCACCCATCTGGCCGGCACAGAGGCCGGAGAAAAAACCCTGGATCATGGCAGCATGAGTAAATAGTCGTTTGTACGCCGGAAGATCGATTCGTCCCATGAACTGGCTGCTCGCGGCAGTTGCCTGGGATGCCGCACCTACGTTGGCCATCGTTGTTAAAAAGGTGCTTACAAGAATCGCAATTACAAACATGAACACTGCCCACGAAACAAGAACAATGATCACGTAAATCAACATATTATTCCGGCGTTCCTGTGCAAGATTGACAACCTCAAAGGTATCATTCGCTGCGGCCCGCAACACTTCACTGATATCCCCACCAGCCTTGCTTGCCTTTGCGATCAGGTCGACACTCCGGTCAGCAAGCGGGGTCCCAAGGTTTTTCCCGAACCGGTACATTGCCTCAACAAAACCTACACCCCATGACATCTCATTATCCAGCTTGCGTATGTGGGGTGAAAGGGTCCCATATTCGGCACTTGCGACAAGGTGAACTGCATTGGGAAGCGTCATCCCGGAATCGTTCATCCCGGCAAGATCTCGGAAGAAGTTGGGGAGAGCATCTTCAAGGTTTTTTACCCGCTGTTGTTCCCTGAAATCAAGAATGGCTACCGGAACGATTGAGATAAGAATTGCAAACACTGCAAAATCATCAATGGCCGTTGACGTAAACAGAGCCGAGATGCCATGCAATTTCACAATCGTCATGAATCCGCCAAAGAAGACAAGAAGCGATACCGGGATGCAGACAATGAGAATATTTTCGGGTCGTTCTGTAAGAACTTTCACCGGGTGTTTGAAAAATTTCCCAATACCTTCCCGGCTCTTCCGTTCTTTTTCCAGTTTTTGGGAAATCTGTGTAAGTTCGGATTCAACAGAGTCCATCTCGGCACGGGTAAGTGGCAGGGGGCGCCGGTTGGCAGGATCGTTTTTTTGTTTAAGCAGGCCGGAAACGGTATCTTTGATTGCCATATCAGGTCTCCGGGGTCATTGAGCTTATCATTATGATAAACATCATCGTGCCAAACGGGATCATCATGTAAATGACGATATAGAGGAATATCGGCATTGCTTCCCCGCCAAGAACCGACATGATCGACTGAAGAATGATCAAAAAGAGTGTCCCGGCTACCATTGCCGTCACGTACGATTCTGCGATAAGCGCAAGGGTATCAAGGAACAGTTTCTGTGTCTGGCGGTTTTCCAGGGCATACTGGTTGGCCTTTGTGCGGAAATACTCCGTGAGGTTCCCCCCGCTTGAGATACTGGCCATCGCACCCTGCAAAAACTCTTTCATTCTTTGGGAGGGTGTGCTCGCAGAGACAATCCGCAATGCATCAATCAGGTCTCTTCCGAAAATGTCGATTTCCCGCGCAATATACCGCGCTTCTACCGAACTCTCCCCGTAAATCGGGCTGTCTCCCAGAAGGCGGAAGATTTCTGCCGGTGTGATACCGGCCGTTGACATTGAAGTAATATAATTAATTGCATAGGGCAGGGTTGCGTCAATATTCCTTTTCCGGTTTCCGGCAACAACTGATGGGTATGCAAGAAATACTACATACGTCATCGCGCTAAAGATAACAAGCGAGAAGATGGCCACACCAATGGTCCAGAAAATGAGGCTTTGCTGTGATAACAAAAAGGCCGATGCGGGAACCTGGCCTTTAAATTTTATCAGGTACGGGAGTCTGAGTACCCAGGTCAGTAAACCAAGTCCTGCCGCAGCGACAATGCCAACAAGAACGGAACTGATGAGGGCTGTTGAGATATAGACTTCAAACGGTGTTTTAAGTCTGGCAGAGATGAGGTCGTTACGGAGCTGGGAGTATTGCTCCCGTCGTGCTTTCATCCGCATGCCAAGGAGATTAAAACAGAACCGTTCGAAACTATTCATACAGGTCCTTCCTTACGCGGTCAATAACGATTTCCGGCTCGCGGAAATACGAGATGAGGATCTTTGCGACATCCTTGTAGTGCCGGATCTTCTTGATGCGCATCCACTCAAGCACTTCCTGCCGGCGCTTCAGTTCTTCCCGCATCCGGTTCTCGTTCCAGCCCCTGGCTTCCATAATCTCTTCAAGAATGTAGGATTTTCCCGAATAGCTAATCTCATCGGTCGCCGACTTCCATTTGAAGACCTCGTTTGTGATTAGTTCGTTTGTCCGGGGGTCAATACCGAGAATCTCAACGATCTGTTTGTTCCGGCGGATGCGTTTGCCCCCCATCCGGGCCTGTACCTGGATACAGACAAAGTCAAGTGCCGAAAGCATATTCCGGGGAACATCCATCGGAGGGTTTTCGATACGGTGGACAACACTCGATACCGAATCTGCGTGGATTGTAGAGTACGTAACGTGGCCGGTACTCATTGCCTGGAAGAGCGTCTGGCACTCCTTGCCACGGACTTCACCGACGATAATATACTCAGGCCGCTGCCGCATGGCGGCACGCAGGAGTTCATACATGTTGATCTCCCCACGTCCTGCCGTATCAAACGAATCACGTGTTACACTTGGGATCCAGTTGGGATGCGGGAGCTTCACTTCACGGGTATCTTCAAGACTGACAATCTTTGCCATCGGGGGTATGAATAGCGAAATCGCGTTTAATGACGTGGTCTTACCGGATGCAGTTCCTCCTGCAAAGATCGCTGATTTGCCGTTCTCGACAGCAATCCAGATATATGCAATTGAGAGGGGGGCAAATGTGTGCCACTCTATGAGATCCGTAGGGGTGATAGGTTCATCCTTGAACTTACGGATGGTGAAGGTGGAACCGTGGGCAGTCACTTCCTGGCCCAGAGTCATCTGGATACGGGAACCATCGCTCATGGTTGCATCGAGGATCGGTTCGGCAATTGAAATGTATTTGCCTGCACGCTGGGCGAGTTTTGTGACAAACGAATCGAGATCCTCGTTATTTTTGTACATCAGCGTGGTCTTCATCGATTCGTAACTTGCATGGAATGCAAAAAGAGGAGTGTTGATCCCATCACAGGAAATATCCTCGATGTACTTGTCATGCATAATCGCATCGATCAGGCCATCGCCAAGGAATTCCTTGTGCATGTTATACAGGATCTTCTCACGCTGGACGGGAGTGAGTTTGATCCCGAAATCTGCGAGGATCTCATCGACGGCCATCCTTAACTGTTTTCGTGCCTCCTCTTTTGAGATATCCTTGGTGTTGATATCGAGTGTTTCAAAGAGGCGTTCCTTTAATTCCTTTAACAGGTCGATTTCAGGTTCTGTGAGAACAGGCTCAATTACATGGTATGTGTATTCGTGCGTGGCGTGGTCGTACGTTACACGGACAAATGCATACGGCTCGTTCACCGGGTACATCTCGATTTCTTCAATACCGGGTTTTGGTTCAAAGGTAAGATCGACAAGCGGGCCATGTTCTTTTGGATTGTAATCGACAGTTGCAAACCGTATTGCGCTGAAAAGTGCTGAAAACCGGCCTTTCTTTGCTGCGGGTTCCACAGCCTGTGGTTCAACGGTCAGTTCGGATTCAAGGTCCTTAAAGCCGGCAGTCGAGAATTCCCGTTTCCAGATCTCATCGAGTTCAATGGGAAGGGTGCCGGTCCCGGTGCGTTCAAATGCATTTATACCGCCGTGAAGCTTGATCTCGTCGATCTGGAATGTCGCTCCTTTTGGAAGGATAAGCCCGGAGAGATTTGAGATCTGGTCCGCAGAGACAATCCGTTCATCGGTTTCACTTACGCTGGAATCTGCCGGGGGTAAGGGAGCTTCCTGCTTGGGCTTTCGCATCCTGAATAACGATGCGCCCCGGGGTTTTTGGGGTTCTTCCTCCGTAATTTCAACCACAGGTTCCGGGAGGGGTTCTGCGGCGGGGGGCAATATGGGTTTTTCTTCAGCGGAAGATGGGGTGGCGGCGGGTGCTGCCTGTCCCGGTTGTTCTGGAGGTAACGGAGCTTCCTGTCTGGGCTTCCGCATTCGGAACAACGACAGGCCACGGAGTTTTTGGGGTTCTTCTCCTGTAATTTCAACTATAGGTTCCGGGAGGGGTTCTACCGGTAGGGAAACGGATTTTTCTTCCAGGACTGGTGAGGGGGTTGGTGCTACTGCCGGCAAGGGTTGTGAGACAGGTATCTCCTTTATTTCAGGTACTTCTTTTTTAGAGAGTGCTGGTTCCCGCAGAACCGGTTCCGGGATTATATCTTCAAGCAGATCCTCAACATCATCGCTGCATTCGGGTAATTCGATTACTTCGCTCTTCTTCTGCACTCCACCAGAGGCATCTTCGGTTTTTTTCATGCCCAGTTTTTGCAGTAATAATGAGAAATCCCCGGTTTCGTCCGGTACCGGTCCTGCCGCCCCGGTCTTTTTTTCAGAGGATTCTCCAGGGGCACCGGCAGGTTTCTCTTTGGGAGTGTGGGCTCCCCGGATTTTTTTAAGAAGGGCGCTGATATCTTCAAGCGCCTTGTCATCATGTCCCTTTGCCATAAACATCCCCCGGACTGATAATCACAATCAACAGGTATTCCTATATAAAGATTCGTTTATCTTGAATTATACCTATTCTTTGAATTACCGAAAAAAGAACCCGGCATCGGGCTATATCTCATAAAACTATCAGGCCCCGCCACCCGCATCGGACTGGATACTCCGTACAAGGACCCGCAAAAGACCGAGCTGTGCATCTGCATGGGCGATGATACAGAGAAACAGGTCGCCGCAGGGTGCAATGATAATTTTATTCACTTCGGTTTCAAGAATCAACTGGTCAAGCCTGCCAATATTCATATCCTGTGCAATTCTGGTCCCGGCTCTCAGGAGATCCTCGGCACGTGCTGCAATATGCTCGAAATCTGCATTGCCAAGAGATTGTACAGGAAATCCTTCATAAAATGCAGAAACCGCAATAACACCGGGCTGGCGGATAATCTTTGTCAGGGTAGCTTCGTCAAGGAATGCGGGAGCAGGACGGTGAGTTACACGGGATGATGCCACAGGGGGTGCGATGCTCATTTCAAGCGATGCAGGTTCGAGCAGAAGTTGTTTTTGTGTACAGAGATTCAGTACTTCGGCAAAAGTCTCATCGGTATATTTCCGTAGAGCAACAGTCGGGGGATGTGCTGCGTTTTGTGCCGGGGCGGCCATAAGGTTATGGAGTGCCGGTGTCCCACGGAAAACTCCAATTTGGTCTTTATAATATGCAGCAATCATATCACCCTTGCGCAGGAGAATAAATCCGCTTCCATCGTCAGATTCAATTATCAGCGCCCCGGTTAAACCCATCAGGTACTTGAGAATACCTTTTTTTTTGGGATCTATGACTACATCCCCACCGGTTCCCATTGGCAGTTTCATAAAAAACAACAAAGATCTGTGGGACTACAGGGCCGCGATAATACGTTCCTTGTTTTTCTTCAGTTCGTAGCGAATCCGCCCAATATTTGCCGTTGTATCTGCAACAAGGGCAATCAGCTCATCTGCGGACAGGGGCGCAAGAAGAATCGGGCCCTTCTCCAGTTCAACAAGCATCTGGAAAAGTTCGCCTTTTCCAAGGGTAGCTCCCATCGCTTCTGAAGTTCCAAGACCCGTTGATGCCATAGCACCCAGTGCTTCGATATCGACTTTACCGGAAACGGCGCTTTCGATAACAAACCCGTCCCTTCCGACAATAACCGCAGCGGATACCCCTTCCAGCCTTAAAAATTCCTCCAGTAACGGCTTGAGCATCTCTTCACAACCTGATAATTGAATCTTTCTCTCTTGTTTTTATTATTAATATGTTGGTTTTTAAAATGGCAAAATATCCAGCTTCATCATCCAAACAAAAAATCACGGTCATCCGGCGCCGTATTTTAAACCGCAGCTATATTGACAGTTGTCTTTTACAAAGAAACAGGAAAATTCCCGTAAATATCCCGATTTTAGAATATTTGCGGGATTTCCCCGATGTATTTCACAGACTTTAAAG
Source organism: Methanoregula sp. (assembly GCA_035353675.1). GTDB lineage: Archaea > Halobacteriota > Methanomicrobia > Methanomicrobiales > Methanospirillaceae > Methanoregula. The sequence continues at coordinate 33,323 of DAOQAA010000018.1, forward strand.
AAAGAAACTATTTACAAGAATGTGACCATTAGAGAGATCATGCAGCTTCCCCGCGGGACATTCCGCGAGATCAGGAAAAACCAGAATACCGGAAAAATCCTTGAAGAACTTGAGCGGGAGCGGTTCTCCGGGATCTGCCACATTTCGTTCAGGGACAATGTCAGCACACTCGTACTAAAAGCGGGAAAATGCATCCTTGCCGAATATGAAACTTTCAAAGGCGATGCCGCCCTGGAACACCTTACGGCGGCTCTCGCAGACAAAAATACCGATACGGCATTATCTACGCTGACCGATGCACAGATCCAGCTCTCGCTTGAGTTCAATAAGTCCGACAGGATCAAAAAAGCCGGTTATTCGTTGCCGGAATCCCATAAATCCGTAACTCCGCCGGTTCATCCGGCTCACCGGGCAATCGCGAAAAAAACCAGTCCAGCCCCAAAAACGATTGCTCCGCTACCAGTAAGTCCGAAAATAACGGTTACGGAGAAAACAAAACCAAATCATCAGACTGTTGAAGCTCAACCGGTTCAGAATGAGGGTAAAAGTCCATCACCAGAAAATACCGGGCAGACGGATGAAGAGATCGACCTTGACGCACTGGACGTCATTAACCTTGACCAGATGACAGAAAAAATTCGCGATGAGTGTAAAACCATGGTAAAAAAACTTCACATGGACCACCTCATCGACAAAGACTGAATTAAAGGGAGTCGGCATATGTCCGTTGTTTCTGGTATTGACGATATTTTCCTTATCCTTATAGTAATTGTAGCAATTGCAGCCGGTATTGCAGTTCTTCTGATTATACAAAAAAAACAGGCTGACAATGAAGAACTGTTGCGTAAAATCGACGAAGAGATATTACGGCATCCCGTTCAGGTTAAGGACAGTCCGGGAGACATATCATCTGTTATTCCACAAAAGGATACGGTAGCTAAACCAGAACCGGTCCCAAAAAAAATTAACTGCATCCAGGGTATGACGGATATTTCCCAAAGCCTTGCGGCCCTTTCAGAAAAATATTCTCTTGAGGAAATCATTCTTGCCACTTCAGACGGTCTCCTGCTCGCATCTTCAAGCAGAACCCCTCCTGCTGAAGATATTGCCCGCTATTGCGGGATCTATCAGGTAAACCCTTTGGAACAGATCCCCGGGATTATGCTCTTTGGGGTGCAACATAAGGGATCATCCCTTGTCGGGATAGCAAAAACCGGAGATTTATCGGTTCAGGAACGCGGACACGACCTGATAACAGAGACACAAGATATTTTAAACTGGTGGATATAACACGAATATGAAACGTGCGGGGAAAAAAAGTTCTCAAGGAAAAAAATTCTACAGAATATAATCGGGACGACTGGTATCTGATGGTTAAAGTATATACAATCGCATCCGGAAAAGGGGGTACCGGTAAAACCACGGTTTCTATCAATCTGGGAACGGCTCTTGCGAAACTCGGAAAAGAAACCTACCTTATGGATGCAGATATCGGGATGGCAAATGTCGGCCTGATCCTTGGAATGCAGGATGTCCCGGTAACCCTGCACGAAATACTAGCCGGGAAAAATAAAATTGATGACGGGATTTACAAAGGTCCGGAAGGCCTTAAGGTAATCCCAAGTGGCATATCCCTGCAGGGATTCCAGCAGGCGGATCCTGACAAGATCCGGGATGTTTTATCGGAAATTGAAAAAAAGTGCGAATTTTTGATTATCGATGCACCTGCCGGCATCAGCAAAGACGGTGTTGTCCCGCTTGCTGTTGCAAATGAGGTTATTCTTGTCGTTAACCCTGAACTGTCCTCGATTGTTGACGCCCTCAAAACAAAAATCCTTACTGATGTCGTAGGTGGGCATGTCCTTGGAACGATTGTCAACCGGGTAAACCAGGACAAAAACGAGATCATTTCAAAGAAGATAGAGAAAGTGCTCGGCGTAAAAGTGATCGGGATAATCCCTGATGATGCCAATGTAAGGAGGGCAGCAGCAGCCCGCATGCCGATTGTCGTTAAATACCCGGATTCACCTGCATCAAAAGCAATACAAAAAATTGCTTCGGATCTCGCCGGAGTTGCCTATAAAGAAGAAGAAATAAAAGCCAGACGTGAAGGATTTATCGAGCGGTTCTCAAGAGTGCTTTTCAGGAAAAAATCCGAAAAATAATTTTTTGCTTTGCAGGAACCTTCTTTTCATACTATACATTCCCGCTTTTTGTAAATCCCGCCCTTATGGAGGGTAATCCCCTCATTAAAAAAAGGGTAATATGCTATTTTAACACCTAAATCCAAGAAGGATTTACGGAGTAAAAAATGGCAAAAATTGCATGTCCAAAATGCAATTCAAAAAAGTTATACCAACTT
>DAOQAA010000019.1:0-35081 GCA_035353675.1 Methanoregula sp.
GGGCGCTCGGGCCTTTGATGGGGGTTGTTATGCAGGAAGTCCGGGGCTCGGTGGATGGGAAGGTTGTGAGTGAGATTTTGAGGAAGGAGATTGAGAGGGTTCTCACTGCCGGGAAGTGAGGGTTTTTCACTTTCTCTTTACTTTTTTTGTCACTCCGATTTTGTAATTTTTTGGAAGGATCTCTGTCCCGGTTAACCACAATATTTAATCAGGATTGGTTCAAAAATGAACCATGTGGAACAAAATTTAACCAATGAAATTGTTGCTCTCCTATCAGAAGTGAGTGGAGAACTCAGTTCTTTCGGCTTTTTTTAATTTTTGATTTGTTGAAATACTCTCTTACCGTGAATTCTGAGAAGATAACGAGTGCTCCCCGCCTCAGGGCCCCTCGCGGGGCACGGCGGGGCAAGAGTGTGTTCGGGAGTTATCCCATCTAATCCGTCACTGGTGCGCTCCGTCGAGAAAAGTTCAAAGTCGGGATATGCGCAGGATGTTTTTATTGAGGTACATGAATGCTCCCCACTCCCACTGATGCACCTTTCACTCATCGTATAATACCATCTGCGATCACAAGGGCAGACGAAGAACATGATGAGCAAAAAACAAAAAACACCAGAGACGCTCTATGAATACAACGGTGGAACTGTATTCATTCAACGCATCTTTTCTTTTTTTGTGGAGGACCGGAAAGCTCAGGCATAATTTTTCCCGCATGTTTCGCGATCTGTTGTTCCTGTGATTTCACGCGGCGCTCAAGTTTCACAAGATCTTCTTCCGGGTCCAGTGTTTCGGGTTGGATTCCCCGTTTCAGGAGCAACTCCCGGATATCCTGATTATTTTGTACATGTTCGACGGTGATCGGATCTTCACCATGCATGTCCTCTTTTGTCACATTGAAATTCGTGATCTCAGTGGCAAGATTCTTGGCGGTGATGGTAACGGTCGGAAGGAAATCGGCAAGCGGCCGGTTATCAGCAATATCCAGGTGTTTTTTCATCATCTGGGTAGTATTGCCGCCAAAAAGGGCCATATCTCCTTTGCTCCGGATACGTGCAAATCCGGATTCATCAACGCCCCGCTCGTAAATATTCCGGGATAATTCTTTTTCAGAATCTTTCAGTTGTTTTCTTGCTTTCAGCCGTTCGGTAAGATGGATGTGTTCTTCTATTATCTCCTGTTTACGAGTCTGCACCGCAAAATAACTCTGGGCAAACGCGATTTCTTCCTTGCGGGGATCACCGTTCTGGGCGATAAGATAACAGGCATATCGGGTGAGAAGGATATCCTCTATGAGCTTTTCTCCGCCTTTTGGAACCGGTATCGATTTGTTGGCGTCAACAAAATGATCTAAAATTGGATTGTTTGCGGTTTCACAGGATTCACGGGCTTTTTCGACAACCCTTAAAAAATTTCTCCACTCGGTATACCCAAGCAGATGCTGTACATCCCGGGCAAACCAGAACTCGACTCCATCCTGTACGTGGACAAAATCTTCAAAATTTTTGCAAAGGCGCCTGATGAGTGCTGGTTTCATTTCCCGGTTCCTGATTTTGAGAGTATAATGTCTACAAATATAAGCCGGAAGTACTGGCACTTATAGTATGCCGGCGCGGGGTGAAAATAACCAAACGGATCTCTGTAAGCTGGCGTTTTTTAAATGAAAACGATCCGGGAATTCCTGATATTTTCGTTCCATCAGGAGGTGTGCGTTTTATCCTCCACCTTTCACAAGGAGCCCCTCGTGGGGCATACCGGGGCGAGGAAGTGCTTGGGTGTTATCTCATCTGATCCGCCGCGGGGGTGCCCCTTCGGGGGCGGCGGCACTCGTCGCTCTTTGGGGGTATGGGGGCATCAGCCCCCATCATTTTGATCTCGATTTTAGAATCCAGATGAGCTGATTCTGTCGGGCATGATTAACGTACTTGCGAAGAAATACGCCTTCAACTACCTCATCTCCCCCCCCTAATCCGACCCTATTACAGCCCCGGATTGCCCTTCCGGAAGGATCGTTTCCAAAAAAATGTGCAAAAACCCTACCACTTTTACACACCTTTTTCAAAAAACACAAAATCCGGGCGATTCCAGCAAAACCGGGCATTTTCCATCGCGCAATAAAACGCTAATGTACGCTATTGGGAGGCAAAACTAAGGATGACATGGGTGGCAGGAGGGTCAAAGGGAAAAGAACCCCTGTTTTTGTGGTATCCTTCTCTCACGGGAAGAAACCCGGTCCACCCACAATTTAATGACGCTCTACAGTTCATCATGTAAGAACATGCCTTCCATCCTTACCGATCCCCTCCACCAGAAACTTCTCCTCGTAGCAATAGCGCTCGGGATGGTCATGGACGGCCTCGATGGTTCTATCGTCAATGTTGCACTCCCGACGATTGCCGCAGCGTTTGACACCGATGCCGGGACCGTTTCGTGGGTTATCATCACCTATCTTCTGATGATGGCGGGGCTGCTCCTTGTCTTTGGCAAGATCGCTGATCGCGGTTTCATGAAAGGGATCTTTATCGTCGGGCTCGTGCTCTTTACCGTGGGTTCGGCTGCCTGCGGATTTTCCCCGGCGTTTGGGATACTCCTTGCGGCCCGTATCGTCCAGGGGCTTGGCGCTGCAATGATCGCTGCGGTTGCACCGCTCCTGATTGTCCGGTATCTTCCGCCGCAGAAACTTGGTACCGGTATGGGCGTCCTTGCCGCTGCAAGCTCGATTGGGTTTGCTGCCGGTCCGGCGCTTGGCGGGATCATAACGCATTTCCTTTCATGGCACTGGATATTCCTCATCAATATCCCGATAGGGATCTTCGGGATCTTGTTTTCCCTCCGGGTCATCCCGGCAGATCTGCCGTCAGCGGAAAAGACCCCGTTCGATCTGTTCGGGGCGGTAACGCTGTTTGGCGCGATGGTCTTTGGTATCTTCGCGCTTGAGGAAGTATCCGCACTGGGTGTCACGGATCCGGTTATCATTATCACTACTGTCCTCTGCGTCCTGTTTACGGTCCTCTTTATCGTCCGGGAACTTCGCACCGCTTCGCCGTTCATCGACCTCCGCATCTTCCGAAAGTGGCAGTTTAGTTCGGTCCTTGTCGCGTTCCTGATAATCAACGTCGTCTTCATGGGCGTCATCTACCTCCTGCCGTTCTACCTGTCATCGGCGATGAACTTTGATCTTGCGGTAAGCGGCCTGTTTCTCCTGATCCCCCCGGCGCTTACCGGTTTAGTGTGCATCCCGTTTGGGAAATGGTCCGACCGGTACGGCCGCCGGTGGTTCATGGTTGCCGCCTGTATCGTTGTCCTTGTCTTTAACGGTATCTTTGCGGTCATGGTCCCGGAGAGTGGGATTCTCCCGCTCATTCTCGGTCTTGTCCTGATGGGGCTTGTCTTTGGTATTGCGGGCGGGCCGGGTGCAAGCAGGATTATTGAAAATGCCCCGAAGGGCGAGGAGGGGACCGGGTCGTCGCTGATGATTACCACCGTCTACTTCGGCGGGGTTCTCGGGACGGCTGTCTATGCCGCCATATTCACGTTTGCAACTGCGGCCGGTGGTGTTGTGGCATTTACTGATCTCGAACCGGCGGTTTTCCTCTCCGGGTTCCGCTTCACGATCCTTGTCGGGCTCTTTATCTCTGTGATCGCTGTTGTGCTCTCGTACGTTGTGCGGGACGAGAAGAAGAGTGCGGAATAAAGTACGGAATAAAATTCCTGTTCCGCAAATGGGGGGAGGGGGGGTAGCCCCCTGCTCCCATCCAACAATTTTCCAAGAGGGGGTATACCCCCTCCCCCTAAGGTATCGAAAGAGGGGGGTACCCTCCCCCCCATGTGCCGGGCAAAGAGGGGGTCACCCCCCCTCCGCTTCATGTGTTTTGCTCTGACTTTTTGGAATATGTTCACGTCGGAGAATGTGTCCCTTGTACGGCAAAAGTGGGAGGGGGGGTAGCCCCCTGTCACCATTCAATAATTTTTCAGGAGGGGGTATACCCCCACCCCCTTTGTCTGCTGAGGAGGGGGGTACCCCCCTCCCCATGTGGCGGGCAGGGAGGGGGTGACCCCCCTCCCACTCATGTGTTTAATTCTGACTTTTTGGCGTATGTTCCTGTCGGAGAATGTATTCCTTGTATGGGAAAAGAGGGAGGGGAGGTAGCCCCCTGTCACCATTCAATAATTTTTCAGGAGGGGATATACCCCCACCCCCATTATACTTTGGGGATGGGATCTGCCAAACATGGATTAAAATCGAAATCAAAGAGCCACGAGATTTCAATGACATAAAATTGTTCATAGCGTATCCAATGGCTTACATTGAAAAAAGCACTATTGGCGATTTACCTGAATGGACAAAAATGATGTGATTTTTAATACCAGCCTCTGGTTATTTCTCCAACCGAAACGCTTTGGGGGCATTGGTCCTAGAATTCGGGCATTCCAACCTTCCCGCTCCCACTCAAAAATAATGAATCCTTCCTCCTCAAAAAATGAGTACCCCCACATTGAATCCGTCTTAACTCACAAAAAACGGAATGATTTGACAGTCTTGAATCAATCCGCATCCTATGAAATCAATAATAATGCATGGCTGAACCTCAGCGGCGATACATCAATTATATTTGTCAAACTGAAATTTTTATGAACGGGATATAATTTCAATATTCACTTATACTTTATTTTTCCTATTGAAGTAGGTATGATAAAAAAACAAAAAAAAGGAGACAAAAACTCTGATGCACAACGTAAGCGTTCAAAAGGCGGTTATAAGTTTGAAAAAGAGGTATTTGAGTATCTTGATGCTGAAATTGGATCTAATCCAAAAATAAATTTGTTACGCCCACGATCAAGGGCATATTTGCCTGGCTCTACTAGACCTCATACTTTTTCCTGTATGCAAATCACAACCCCATATGGCGATATTATTGGTGATACTGATATCGTGGTATATCACGTCAGACGAAAAACACCTCTTATGCTAATAAGTTGTAAGACTTCCCTGCGAGAGAGATTGGCACAATCATTATTTCACTTCTACCTATATCGGAAAATATACCCCAATATTAAATTATTTTTTGTGACCAAAGACAAAAGTCTAGAGATGGGTTCGATTGAAAAGCCCAATAAAAACAGAATACTTCTAGAAAGTGAAAATGTCTATTGTTATACTCAAAATCCAAACACAAAAACTGGTGGATGCGTTAAACCCTTTGGAAATATGGTTATAGATATTAAACGCATGGCCGGAATTGACCAAAAGCAGGTGGCCAAACCAGTTAAAGCAGTTGTACCCATGAAAGCAGCTGCACCAAAAAGAAAAATTTGCAATTAAAATACTTTCACGGTGCCCATATCGATATTTAAATCATACATTTTATTGAATATCATAAAGAGGACAAATTGTGAGTGAAGATAATATTTATTTTCGAGGAGATCGGGTTCTTATCATCAATGATAGTATATTCCAAACAAAACAAATCCCTCGGAATTCAATTGATCTTATCGTAACTTCACCGCCATATAACATCGATATAGACTACAATTCACATGATGATACTATAAGTTATCCAGAATACAAGAAATTTAGTAAAAATTGGATGAAAGTATGTTATAATTTGCTCAAAGATGATGGTAGATTTTGTCTGAATATTCCTCTTGATAAAAATAGAGGTGGACAACAAAGTGTTGGTGCCGATTTAACACAAATTGCGAAAGATGTCGGATTTAAGTATCATACAACAATCGTTTGGAACGAAGGGAATATTTCTCGGAGAACTGCATGGGGTTCATGGAAAAGTGCATCTGCACCCTATGTTATCAGCCCCGTCGAATTGATTGTGGTTTTCTACAAAAAAAGATGGAAGAAAACTAGCGGATCAAAAGAATCAGATATAGAAAGGCAGGATTTCTTGGATTGGACTAATGGACTTTGGTCCTTTAGTGGTGAAAGTAAAAGAAAAATCGGGCACCCTGCACCATTTCCCGTTGCATTACCTCGAAGATGCATTCAACTTTTTAGTTTCGTTGGAGATACCATTCTCGATCCGTTCCTTGGAAGTGGAACAACTCTTGTTGCGTCCTATCTCTATAACAGAAAAGGGATTGGTATCGATATTGATCCTCACTATTGCCAAATTGCTCTTAATCGGTTGAAAAAAGAAACCGAAATGGAACAGGCAAGCATAAAAAAACTTGACACTCATGATAAAAACAAAAAAAATAAGAAAAAAATGATAACTCAAACGGATGTCATTTTACAACGTTTCAAAGATAATCCAACCACACCCATGAGCTATAAGGATATGAGTGAATGGATCAAGGAACATGTAGCGAATAAAATCTTCAAAGATATCAAAGCTTATGAAAAAATTATGAGGACTTTAGCAAACAATGGTGAGATTATACGATTAGGACCCAATCTCTTTGTGTATGAAAATGAATATTAAAATTTTAAAATTAACGTTTTTTCCGATGTCAATACAAAAATACAAAGTATAGTGATATTTCCTTTGAGGTTCTTTAAAAATTTTGCAACATTTATCAGTATTATATAACCGAGCGATGGCTCCCCGCCTTAGGGCCCCTCACCGGGCACGGCGGGGCAAGTGAAGATTCAGCCCGACTATTCCCCCTCCCTGAACATGAACCTGCTCTAACCGTGATAACTCCAGAGAAACGCACAGCAGGTGGCGACGATCTTTGCCGCTAGTGGGGTAAAGGAGAGGAAGGTTACCGCGAGCCAGGCGACGCCGAGGTTGACTACGAGGCAGGAAATGGATATCGCTGTAAATGTTGCAAACTGTGCCGCCGTCCGTGGGCTTGGGTCATGGAATGTGATGTATTTGTTCGCGAGATAGTTGACGACAATCCCGCAGCAGTACGAGAGCGTGGCTGAACACAGGTACCAGACCCCTGCATCCTGATATTGCCTGTTCCTGCTGCCCGGGCAGGAAGAACCGTTTCGGCAGACCGTTCATTTATAGCCTCCCGCCAGTCCCGGCAGATCGTTTCTGTCAGGAAAAATACCAACCTATTTTATCACAACAAATGATAGTATGGTAAAGCTTACATGAACATCCGGTGTGCCTGTCAACCGGGGGATCAGGAAACAATGGCTGACAAAAAAACGGTGTGTGTTTCGTCGGATCCGGAATTCCTTGAGGAGTTATCAGAATATCTTGAAGTGCTGTCAAATCCGGTGCGGCTCAGGATCCTCAAGGTCATCGAACGTGAACCAAAGGAGATAACAGAGATCGCTTCCCGGATTGACACAAGCTACGCAAACACCAAAAAACACATCGACCAGCTTGTCCGCATCGGCCTTGTCAAAAAGGAGGCCGGGTTTGGTCGGGAAACCGTAAAGGGCATCCACCCGGTCTGGAAGTTCTCCCTTGCTGAAGGCAGCCTTGAGATGCTAATCAAAAACCTCGGGGTCTTTTCACGGATCAATATCCCGATGGGTTTTGGCGGAATGCAGGACAAACTGGAATCCATCCGGGCTGCAATCATAAAAGAGTCCGGCACAAATTTCCCGGCCCTTCATCTCATGGAGGGATCGTGGGCAGGTCATACATTCCTCCTGAAAAAAGACCACATCACCCTTGGCAGGAACGACCCCGATTTTCCCTCACGGACAAACGAGGCGGATATCGTGCTTCCTGATAATTATGCGATGGTGACCCGGATTACAAAACCCCATGCGGTTATTACCCGGTCTTCTGCCGGCTGGCAGATTGAGGATCGTGGCAGTTCCGGGGGCACGTATGTAAATTCAGAACTCATCGCGCCCATGCACAAAACCGTGCTCAAAAATGGCGACACAATCGATCTCGCCTTAGGGGACAGTGCGGCGCGGTTCCTGTTTATTTCAGGCTCGTAACTTTATTGTCATCTTCAGGGGTTCGAACCCGATAGATTAAAGATCAGGTCTGGAGGTAAAAGATGTCCGGGGCAGAAAAAACCGCAGTTCTTTTTACTGCACTCCTTGTTTTCCTGCTTGCTGTTGCGCCGGTATCTGCAAAAGTTATCACGTACGATACGACGGGCGCTTCCGGCACCATACAGGATATAATTAATTCTGCCGGCAGCGGTGACAGCATATTCCTTCCTTCGGGGACCTATTACGGGAACATTGTTATCGAACGGACTATGGTGTTTGGCGGTCTTGATTCCGCAAACCCTCCAAGAATTATTTCTGACACATCCGGTGCCGCCGGGATAACACTTTCCGCTGACGGGATTACCGTTAACGGTGTCGTCATTGAAGGGAATGCCTCCTGCGGACTTCTGGTGCAGTCCAGCAACAACCGGGTCAGTTCCTCGATGATCAGCGGGCATGAGACCGGATTAGCCCTGAAATCGGCCTCCAACAATATTTTTACGGATAATGTCCTGTCCGGGAATTCCGTTGGTATCGATATCGACCAGCATTCCCGTTCAAATACGTTTTTCCTCAATCTCTTCAATAATCCGGTCAATATCATCAGCAGGTCTGCGCAGAACACATTTATCTCCTCACGGCAGGATTACCAGTTTAACGGCGAAAAATTTTCCCACTCTCTTGGAAATTACTGGGTCGGTGCCATGCCAACCGACAATAACGGTGATGGAGTCGGGGACAATCCCTATACTCCCCTCTCTTCGCAGGAAGACATCCCCGTTATGTCCGGGGTTACCGATTCAGCACAGCTTGTGAGTCCCCCGGCGGCTTACACGATCATCAAGTCTGCTGTGCCGATTGATTCAGCCCGGTTTGGTAATATCATCAGGTCGCAGGGATACTTGTCAGACCTTATCCCCAATATGCCGCAGGATTTTGTAAATACCGGCTATGTTCCCGGACAATCTGAAGGCAGCCAGCCGGGAACAATCCCCCAGGGACAACAACCCCCCGGTCCGCTCGGCGACTTTTTCGCCCGTTTCTGGTGGCTGATCCCGATTGCCCTGATAATCTCCGCAATCTGCGGCATCCTGTTTGAGCGGTTCCGCAAAAGGCAGACACCGGTCAGTATCCCGTCCGTAGACCTGCCGCCAGAATCCCGCCATGCAACCCTTGTGAAAAAACCTGCTGGTACCGGCCTGCCACAAGGGACTGATGAACACATGTATACCGTCCGGTTGCCGGCAGCTCTTGAGAAAAAATATTCCGGTGCAGAATATGTCGCAGAAGGCGGGGTCTGCCGTGTATTCCGGGCATGGGATGAGAAGAACAACCGCAGGGTTGCGGTGAAAGTCCCAATCCGGTTCGATGAAGCGACCGGGTCCCAGTTCACAAAAGAGCTCAATGTGTGGGAAGGTCTCCACCACAAAAATATTGTCGAGATCTATGCGGCAAACATTTTCCCGCAGCCGTATATCGAAATGGAATATGTTGAGTCATCTCTTGAAGGAGAGCATTTCCCGTTTGATGAGGCAAAGGCAGTGGAAATTATAACCGGTGTTGCAGAGGGACTCCGGTATGCCCATGAACAGGGGATCGTCCACCGGGATATTAAGCCCGGTAACATCATGCTTGCACCTGACGGGACGCCGAAGATCACCGACTGGGGGCTCTCAAAGGCACAGGGCACAAAAAAGTCCGGCCTTATTGGTTTCTCGCTTGAATATGCAGCACCGGAACAGCTTGCCCCCAACCTGTACGGTGCGCCGGGCCCGTGGACGGACATTTTCCAGATCGGGGTTCTCTTCTATGAGATGCTGTCCGGCCATGTGCCATTTTCCGGGGACGGGATGGGGGAGGTCACCAACGCGATCCTCCACGATGAACCGGCACCGGCGTTAAAGGCCGGTAAAAAAGCAGATGCCATCAATGCGATCATAAAAAAATGCCTGATGAAACGTCCGCAGGACAGGTATGCTTCAGTTGCAGAAGTGCTGTCAGACCTTCATCGTCTTGACCTGACAAAGTGACCGGCAGGCAGGAAAAATAAATATTCACTGGTGCCTGCCGTTCTCTGGACTTTACATTCGCTCTATTTGGGTTCGGGAGGAGTGCCCGACGGCTGTGTTCCGGATGGTGGTGCACCGCCCGGTGGAGTGCCGGAGGGGGCAGTGCCATTCAGCATTCCCTCAGGTGGTGTTCCAGAAGGAGCGTTCTTATTCATCTGCCCGCCCGGAGGGGTACCGGATGGTGCCGTGCTGTTTACCTGTACTCCCGGCTGTCGGTCTGTTGCTGCTGTGCTGCCTGACTGCACGTTCTCCTGCTGTGTTTTCACCGGGGACGCGGCAGGAGATACCGTGGTGCCGGTGGACTGCGGAGAAGTACTGGTGGTACTTGTACAGCCTGCAACCAGAATTCCCGCGATGAGGATCGCTGATGCAATCACCATGACTATGCTGCTTTTTTTCATGAATAAATCACCTTGAGATGTCCGGATGCTTCTTGTTTTATCAGGTATCCGGGGTCTTTTTCATGATCTCCTTTCTCATGGAGAACATACCTTATCCCCGTTACTGCCGGGGGTTTTATATTCGCAGCATCGGGAGAGTGATATCTTAAAATCCGGAAATGATTATTTGAACCGGATGGTGAAAAATATCCAAAAGACGATTTGATAAATATTTTCCACGAATATTTTCTCCATCAGGATATCCGGGTATTTTTTTATTTTTGGTAAATGTGAAAAGGAGAGGGTAAAACCGGGATATATACTCCCGGTGTTTTTTTAGTTAACCGGCGGGTACTACAGGTTTTTCCACCGCCGGGTCAATAACCGGAATCCGGTTATTTCTTAACACATCGGATTCCCGGGAGCGTATCGGAGAGACCCCCGGGAAAATACCGTATTGTGCGGTTGAGACCTGTCCTGGTATCGTGATTTTGTGCCAGTTCCTGGTCGTGTGCTCTCAAATGTGTCTCCTGGTCCGGAAAAGGTTGTCATTCCCTGTTGTGAGGTTTACCTGTAGTGCAGATGTAAGGTGAGACGGGATTTTTTTGTTTTTGCTGGGTCAGCACTGATAAACACTTGCCCTTTCTTATGTCCTGGAATAGGGATTGTCCGTTGTTTTGGATGTATACATTCCGGAGAATTTTTTACTTCACCCCCCGCTGGCGATTACCCTGCCGGTAATCTACCATGAATTCCCATCTGCATCAAGGTTTTTATATTCTCATCATTGATCTGGTGAAAATATGATACTCAGTTGTGATTGATTGAACTTCGTGGTTGAAAATATTGTTACGACCAGGGATTCGTTTGGGATTTGGAATAAATGGAGTACCTGTCGGGATTCTATGATGAGATTCATGAAACTGTTTTTCACAAATCTGGTTTTCGGTTCAAAATTTTTATAAAAACGATCGTACAACTTATCATCTGATAACGATGAATCCCACCCCTTTGGGGTCGGCACAACTCCTCATCGGGTCGCGCCTTGGCAAGGAGATTAATGCCACAGGATGTGAATGAATTGCTCTCCCTTTATTCTCTGTTCATTTTGTTTAAGATCCGGTTAGCGTTCCCAGTCCCGCCGTGCCCCACGAAAGGTTTTGAGGTTCACGAGCCCTCATGTATCTTTTGAGATTTTTTAAAGGATGGGGCATGAACCGGAACAGTGCCTGTCCATTTATTCAGAGCAATTTTTTTTATAAAAAAAGTTTCAGGTTTTCCCAGGAAATTACCTGTTTAACACATATTTTTTCCAGATACTAATTATGGGGTAAATTCATCATAATTTCTGTTTGAGACTCCACGAAAATAAAAAGAGGATTCCCTGGGAACCTCGTATATTCTGGGGGGGTTACACTTCACAGGGTGTACTATTCACTTCTCAGTGCATCAATGGGGTCCATGTTTGACGCCCGCCATGCCGGATACAGTCCTGACAGGACACAGACTACGATCCCGACAAACATCGCTGCCGGTACGTAGATGATACTGTCGAACTGGAAGAAGAACGCGGTTGTCCCGATCATCGCGTCCACGACCGAATAACCGATAGCAAGGCTGCAAATCCCTCCGATGGCCGCTCCAAGAAGCCCGAGAATAAATGCCTCATACAAAAACATCCGGCGGACCTCCCCGCGTTCTGTACCGATGGAAAGCAGAATGCCGATTTCCTGTACCCGCTCGTTCACTGACATCATCATGACGTTGAAGATGCTCACGGCAGCGACAAGGAGAGATATTCCTCCGATTGCCATGATGAAGGTGGTAACCGTGCTCAACGTTGATGTGGCGGTTTCAAGCTGTGAAGTTGCATCCCTGATACGGACTGCCGGTGTTTTCTCGTCGGTATTGAGTTTTGCGTCGAGCTGCTCTTCAACCGCTGTAATGTTGTCAATATCGTTTACGATCACATTGACCTGATTATACTTGTCCTTCCCGCCGTACTCGTTCGTGAACCACTTGTCGTTGACGATAATTGCATTATCCGCAGAGACACCATCTGCGGTTGTCCCTCTCGCTTTGAGCACCCCGACAACGCGGACTTCCGGGCGGGATGTGGAAGTGTACGACCCGATTTTAATCCGGCTCCCGATCTTCAGGTCAAATTGTTCGGCAATGTTAGCCCCGACAAGGGCATCGTTAACCCCTTCGATATTGGTCGAGCCGTAGGTCTCGTTAAGGGTAAGGAATTTGGTGATGTCATCGGGATCGATACCATAGATCTGTGCCCTGCCGGGTACCGATGACAGGGTAAACTGGCTTGACGTTGAATAAATCGGGATTATCGTGCCACTTGATCCTACAACAGTTTTGATCTTGTTCAGCTGGGTTTTGGATATTGTCGTAGACGCAGATGAAGACGGGGTGGTGCCCGGAGGCCCCATCCTGACAGCGTCCGATGAGATTACGATTGTGTTGGCACTGGATGCAAGCTGGTCCTTTACTTCCAGCTGCATGTTGGTGCCGAGCATTCCCATGGATGCGATAGCCACAACACCGATCACAATACCGACAGCTGCAAGCATCGACCGCGTGAAATTCAGCCGGACGCTCCTGACCGAGAGGCTGAAGAAAATATCTCCTTTGATCATGATTCTGCAATCCTCCCGTCTTCAAGGCGTATGATTCGTTGTGCGTATTCAGCGATCTTCGGATCATGGGTCACGATGATAACCGTTTTTCCTTTGCTGTGCAGGTCGCAGAGAATATCCATGATCTGGAGACCGGTTTTCCGGTCAAGGTTGCCGGTTGGTTCATCGCAGAGGATGATCTTCGGATCGTTAACGAGTGCCCGGGCTATCGCCACCCTCTGCTGCTGTCCTCCTGACAGCTGGGGCGGCCGGTGGGCGCTCATGTCCCGGTCAATTCCCACCTGTTCGAGAAGTTCATAGGCCCTGCCGGTTGTGTCCCGTTTTTTGTATTTCAGGATAAGCGGGTATTCCACGTTCTCGTATGCCGAGAGAAGGGGGATGAGGTAAAATTTCTGGAAGATATACCCGATAGTATCCCTGCGCATATGCGTCCGCTCAAGGTTTGACATACGGGCCACATCGCGTCCTTCGATATACAGTTTTCCGGACGTTGGAACATCGAGAATTCCCAGCTGGTTCATCATGGTCGATTTGCCGGAACCGGACGGTCCCATAATTGCGACGAAATCGTTTTCCATGATGTCGAGTGAGACATGATTGAGAGCGGTAAAATCTCCGCTCTCAAGGTGATATGTCTTTGTCGCGTCAACGAGCTGGATAATCGGGGTATCGGTCATATCCGAACCCTCACTGTTCTTTTTTCAGCTTAAGAGAGATCCACTTCCTCTTTTTCCACAGGACGATACCGGCAATAACAATGATCGCACCGAAAATCAGCGGGTAGAACGAGCTGATACCGCTACCTCTGCTGCCGGTGAGAAGCGATGTCGTGCTACTGCGGCTGCCTCCCATACCCCCGGGGCCGCCATACATTCCGCCGGGACCGCCCATTGAGTAACTAGAACTGCCTGACGATGATTTGGAATTACTGCTACTGGTCACCGAACTGCCAGTTCCCGGAGCGGAACTGGCAAGATTGAGTGTTTTTGTGACAGAGTAATCATTTCCTTCATCATCCTTCCAGCTGACAACCAGCGGGACTGATGACAGGTCGTTTGTGGTAAATGTTACATCGAAACTTCCGGAATCGTCAGAAGCGATGCTCCCGATTGCGTATTCAGGATACGTCCCGGTGCCTTTTGCCGGCGATCCAACGGTCACGATCACGCCTTTTGCATCCGAAACCCCGGCGTTTGTGACATCGCCGGTAATTTCATAAGTGTTCCCGGATGTGGTGAGTACGACATTATTGACCACCGGGTTTGCTGCGGTTTTGTCCTGCCCGACCGATATCGGCAGGACCACTTCTGTCGTGTGTAAGTTATCCCCGTTGTCATACCTGATATGGAACGTGAGGTTCGATGCCTGGTGGGGCGTAATCCCGAATGTGACATCCTGTGAACTGGATGCAGCAATCGAGGATACGAGTTTTGTGGCCGGGAATGCATCTATTCCTTCACCCGTCGGGGTAATCACGACATTATCTATTGGGCCGTCCCGGCAGTTCATGACAGTCAGTGTTACATTCTGTTCTGCCTCCGGTGAGAAGGAAGTGGGTTTGTCCGTAACGGCTGCAATGACCGGGCTTGCGTCAATCTTGAATTTTATCGGGTAATGAATGGAGTTTCCGCTGGTTGTCCCGATGGTAAAAAGTGCATAATAGGTACCTTCTGTCTGTTTTGCAGTAACGATAAGCGAGTACTTGAGGCTCGATCCGGCCCCGATGTAACTCGTCGTGTCCCATGTATCGTCATTGTTGACATTGAGCATGGTGCTCAGGATATCCGGATGAGATACACCTATGGCCGAAGTACCGCCATTTGTCAGGGTTACGGTGATTGTTCCGATATCCCCCGGGAAGAATACTTCCGGATCCATGGTCACATTTGAGACATATACAAGGGCAGCATTGTCGACATTTGTTGTACTTGAAGAACTGCTGCCTGAGCTGCTGGAACTACTGCTTGTTGTATCCGCTGCAAAAGCCGTGGATACCATCAGGAGTACCAGGATGAAACTAACAAGACAGGATTGTATTTTCATGTTTTCTCCTTTTTAACAAATGTATATTTTTCTTTACTTATAGTAATATATTTGCGCTATATAGGTTGGTAAATGTTACACAAACGCCGGTATATATTTAACCGGCTGGTTTACAATACCGTACTTTTGCGCCAGCAGGAATGTTTGCACAAGAGATTTTTCCGATACACGCGAAAAAAAGGAGAACCCCCGTTGGTGATTGTCTGCCATTAAGAGAGAGTCATCAGATGCAAAGGATTGGGTTATACCAGATTCCGATGAGAAATACCAAAAAAACGGATCCTGCTTTAGTATTCAAGACCGGATTGTATTCTTTCTAAAAGACGCTGCCCGTGAGAACCGTTCCAGTACAGTTTCCTGCAGTGCTCGCACCACAGGAAAATATAGCCCTCCTTATTGCGGGGCGCGTAACCGGCCGATTTGATTTCTTCTTCCCCGGCCTTTCGCAGCACCATGTTGCAGAGCGAACACCGGCTCATCGGGAGGCGTCGTCTGATGAGCCCCCGGTCAATAAGCTGCTGTACCTGGGAAAGGACATCCCCATCTGTAACAAGCACCGCAATATCGTTTCCTCGCCTGGCAAGTTCATGGTCACGGGTCAACAGGATCCGGTGCTCATCGTGCGCAAGAACAAGAAGCCGGGTATCTTCGGTGGGATTCCCGCCCACAAACCCGTTTGCGCTGATCGTATCGTAGCCCATAAACCGGAGATACCGGGTGAGTGTCCCAAGCATCCGGTCTGCAATAAACCGGGTCTCATCCGGGTCTGGTTCAGGTGACATGGCGCACGATCTCGATCTTCTCTCCGCAGCTGGAACACTGGCAGTTATCGAGGCCGGTAATCCGGCTTGAAAATCCCATTCGCTCGATAAGCAGTGCGCCACAGTGCGGGCAGTAGGTGTTCTCGTACTTGCTAAAACCGACATTTCCGCAATACGGGAACCGAAGCCCGAGTTCTTTTGCCCGGGTATAGATCTTTTCAAGCAGCGCAACCGGTGTCCTCCCCCGGTCTGTCATCTTGTAATCCGGGTGGAATGCGGTAAAATGCATGGGTGTCCCGGGGCCCAGGTGTTCAATCACCCATTTGATTAGGTTTTCAAGTTCCTCCATGCTGTCATTCAGGCCGGGTATGACAAGGGTCACCGTCTCAATGTGCATGCCAAGCTCGCGGGCAAGTACTGCCGAGTCCAGCACCGGCTGGAGGCGCCCCTTGCAGATCTTTCGGTAAAAATCGTCGGAAAATGATTTGATATCCACCCGGAATGCTGCAAGCATCGGTGAAAGTTCCCGCAGGGCTTCTTCCGTGATGTAACCGTTTGTGATATAGCAAGTACCAAGACCCTGTTTACGGGCAAGTGTGCCCATGTCAAGTGGGTACTCATGCCAGATGGTCGGTTCGTTGTATGTCCACGAGATGCTTGCACTTCCGCTGGCTATCGCACGGGCGACTCCCTCTTTTGGGGAAATCGGGACGAGCCGTGCGGTTGTTAAATCTGCCTGAGAAATATGCCAGTTCTGGCAGTGCTCGCACCGGAAGTTACACCCGATCCCGCCAAGCGAATACGACAGGGTACCGGGCAGGTAGTGGAACAGTGGTTTTTTCTCGATAGGATCGACCGCTTCGGCACTCACAAGGCCATATGTCGTGGCATACAGGGTCCCATTCTCGTTGTGCCGCACCCCGCAGATCCCGTGTTTGCCCTCCGCTATCGTGCAGCGGTGGTTGCAGAGCGAGCACTGCACCGTGTTATTCTCTTTTTTTGTGTACTGGCGCGCTTCGTGCATATACAAAACCCCTTCCGGATTTTTTTGATCCTGTTATTTCCCCGGCGGGTTTTTCTTTTCATCTTTGATATCTTCATCGTCCACGATAAGGACAAATGATCCACGGTACCTGCAACTCTTGCAGAGATACACCTGCCCGATGTAACCCCCGGCAACCGGGAAAATATCCCTGCTCTTGCAGACCGGGCAGCACAGCATGTTTGTTCCTCCTTAGAAGAACTCTATATGAGCAACCTGTACAAAAACTAGTGCAATGAAGAAGGTCGTAATCTCGCTTGGCGGTTCGATCCTGATCCCGGAACTTGATAAAAACCGGATTGGGGAGTATCTTGTCGTTTTAAAAAAGATCGCCGAAAACCACCGGCTTTTTGTCGTGGTGGGCGGCGGAGGGGCAGCCCGGGACTATATTGAGGTTGCGCGGAAACTCGGGGTTGACGAAGGCACTTCTGACGAGATTGGCATTCTTGTGACCCGGCTCAACGCGACGCTTTTGATTGCGGCTCTTGGCGATGCCGCGTACCCGAAAGTTGCCGAAAGCCATTCTGAGGCAAAGAAATTTGCCGAATCAGACAAGATCGTGGTCATGGGAGGCATCACCCCGGGCCAGACAACTGACGCCGTCGCAGCAGTCCTTGCCGAACGGATGCACGCCGATGTCTTTGTCAACGTAACCTCTGTAGATGGTATCTACGACGAGGACCCAAAAAAGAATCCCGGTACAAAACGTTACGACACGCTTACACCGGAAAAACTCCTGGAAATTGTCGGTAAGGGAGGGCTTGGCGCGGGATCGCACAATGTCCTTGATATTATAGCGGCCCGTGTTGTGGAGCGCAGCAATATCCCGCTCGTGGTGCTGGATGGCAGGACCCCGGAAAACCTGTCCGATGCGCTTCTTTTTGGCAAATGTAAATATTCTGTCGTCAGCAGGACTAAAGAAAAAGTCCTCCCGCTCTAACATTTTTTTAAGACATTTTTTGGACAAAACAAACGGCAGGTATTTTTAGCGGCCACAAACAATATTGTAAGGCGTGGGGTAGTAGGGTAGCCTGGTCCATCCTAGAGCGTTTGGGACGCTTTGACGGCGGTTCGAATCCGCCCTACCCCATACATTTATGAAAAAAAAGGATGCGGCACGGATCTATTCTCTTCTTGCCCGTCAATACCCGCATGCCCGTGAGTCACCGACAACCGTTTGCCGGGGCACACCATTTGAGGTGCTTATCCTCACTATCCTTTCCGCACAGACAACGGACAAGGCAGTTTTATTGGTAAAAGGGCCGTTGTTTGCGGCATACCCGACGCCGGAAGCCCTGAGCCGGGCGGATGTTCTCGATGTCGAGCCTATAATCCACCGGCTCGGGTTCTACCATGCAAAAGCCCGTAACATTGTGGCGGCGGCACAAACCCTGCTTTCCGATTTCGGCGGGAATGTGCCGGATACGATGGACAAACTGCTTTCAATCCCCGGAGTGGGGAGAAAGACTGCAAATATCGTGTTGTATCACGGCTTTGGAAAAAATCACGGGATCGCGGTGGACACTCATGTGCGCAGGCTTGCTCAAAGGATCGGGTTCTCGGATACCGATGATGTCGCTGTAATCGAGCGCGATCTTATGGCCATATTTCCCGAAAAAGAGTGGGGCGATCTCACTGATGTTTTCATCGCGCACGGGCGGGCATGCTGCACGGCAAAGAAACCGTTGTGCGGGGAGTGCGTGATCCGGAAGGATTGCCGGTATTATCAGGGCTTGGGGAAGTAGATCCAAACGGGATTTTTTTATCGCCGCAGTTTGTTTTGAGGTATTCAAAAGAGTGACACAGTAGTCTTGTTGGGGGTTTAAGGGAGCCGGAATTACCGTTTCCCCCCCCCCAAAAAAACTCAGTAAAATCCCACAGGTGATTATACGAACGCTCCCGGGGGTTGCGGCAATTCTTGCCTTCGCCCCGGCACGATTGTAGCATCCCCCGGTTAGCGATAGTGTTGTATTACCTGCACAAACGAGCGATAATAGTTTCCCGGACTCAGGTACAGGTAATACAACTGCATCACGACTGGCGCCCCGTCCCCCTTGGGGGACTGGTGGCGCAAGAGGGGGTTTGCATATTTTAAAAGTTGTGCTCTGTAGAAATCATTTCCACTTCATCAAATCGTATTTGAGAGGGTGACCCCCTCTCTCCCCAAGAGGGGGAGGCAATTCAAGGGGGCAAGCCCCCTTGACCCCCGTATATTGAAAAAATATTTTCTGTTGCTTCCCGTGCACAGGCTTGCTCCCCGGGGCGAGCCCCGACGAGGCGGCGAGCGCCCGGGGTCCCATCGCAACAAAACTAAAAAATTTCTATCAGGTTACCTACAGAGCCAAAAGTTGTTTCCTACTGAGCTAAAAAAAAGATCAATACCCGATAAAGACCCGGATCACCGTAAACGCGACAAATCCTATCGCGGCACTGATCGGGATTGTCAGGATCCACGCCCACAGGATTGTCCGGGCAACCCCCCATTTCACACCGCTTGAACCGTTGGTCGATCCGACGCCCATGATCGAAGTGCAGATAATATGAGTGGTACTTACCGGAATCCCTGCAAGCGACGCCCCGATAATGGTTGACGCGCTTGCAGCATTAGCGGCAAAACCGTGGACCGGGCGCATTTTTGTGATATTATACCCCATCGTCCGAACAATACGCCAGCCTCCGGCAAGAGTGCCAAATGCAATTGCAGTATACGCAAGCAGGATAACCCAGAACGGGACCGGCAGGTTGTTTGCGTCGACTGTCGTCCCGTAATACCCGATAGCAAAAAGGAGCGGGAGAATAATCCCGATTGTTTTCTGTGCATCATTAGTCCCGTGGCTGAAACAGTTCGCCGCTGCGGAGACCAGTTGCAGGCTCCTGAAGTTTCGTTCAGCGGACTGCTTGTTTGCGTTCCTTGTAAGCCAGAGAACCGCCACCATAAATAAAAAACCGCAGGCAAGACCGATGAGCGGGGACAGGATCATAAAAGTGACAACAAGTTCAACGGTTGACCATTTTATTGCTGCAAGCCCGGCAGCGGAGAGACCCGCCCCGACAATTCCCCCGATCAATGCATGCGACGATGACGTGGGCAGGCCAAAGAACCACGTGATGATGTTCCATGAAATTGCCCCAAGGAGAGCTGCGAGAATGATGTAAGGGATCACCAGAATGTCAACCAAATCAAGATGGATGATCTTGCTTATCGTGCCTGCAACCGCAACACCGAATACAAATGCGGCAATAAAGTTGAAAAATGCCGCAAAGATCACCGCATTTCTCGGCGAGAGTACTTTTGTTGAAACGACCGTTGAGATTGAATTGGCCGAATCATGGAACCCGTTTGTAAAATCAAAAACAAGTGCGATAATAATAATTGCAATTATCAGGAAAAGTGGCGCCTCTATCATTGTATCCCTGCGAGGCACCTACGAATGCCGGATGGCTATATCGGAGAGCACGTTTGCAACGTCTTCGCACCGGTCGGTCGCCGTCTCAAGGTGCTCGTAGATATCCTTGAGCTTGATGATCGATATCGCGTCATTTGTTTTGAAGAGATCGGTTATTGCCTGCGCAAGCACATCATCGGCAAGGTTCTCCAGCCGGTTCACTTCGATACACCGCTCTTCAATGTATCGTGGATCCTTGATCGTGCGGATGCCTTTTACTGCACTTTCCATTTCGATGGTGGAAAGATGGATCAGTTTTGCGAGTTCCACCATGTGTGAATCGGTGTTCTTGATCCCGTAATAGAGCATCTTCTCTGATGATCCGTCGATATAATCAAGGACATCGTCAAGCGTCGATGCAAGACGCGAGATCTCTTCCGGGTCAAGAGGGGTGATGAAGGTACGGTTGAGCTGCTCGTAGATCGCATGGGTGATCTGGTCGCCCTGGTGTTCAAGTTGTTCAATCGCGTGCCGTTTATCCTTGACATTGGTAAAGTCCTCGCTTAATGCCACCAGCTGGTAGGCCGCTTCCCGGACCATCGCGGCCTGGCGTTCAAACATATCAAAAAAAACTTTATCCTGAGGTATCAGCAATTCGCGTAGACCCATATATACACAAACCCACTGCTAATCAGCGCAGCAACCTTAAAAAATATAGCGAAATTTGATCAGCCGGAGTCCTTACAGGAATGCAGATGCGGCTGCTGCATAGAGGAAATAACCGGTAAAAGCGCAGACTGCCGCGAGCGGGATGGTGATAATCCACGCGGCCATCATCTCGCGGACGACTTCCCAGCGCACGGCGTTTTTCCCTCTTGTTACACCGACGCCGACTATTGCACCGCTGATGACGTGGTTTGATGAGACCGGTATGCCCATTGTCGTGACAAGGGCAAGGGTTGAACTGCCGGAAGTCCCGGCGCAGAATCCCTGGTAGGGCCGGATCTTCGTAATTCCTTTTGCCATCCGGTGGACAACGTTCCAGCCGCCAAAACAGGTGCCAATGCCAATGGCAGCCGCAGAAAGCAGGAGTACCCATGACGGGACGGTAAATGTGGAAAGGAGCCCGGCAGATACGAGAAGTGCGGTAATGATACCCACCGCGTGCATGCCGTCGTTTGCGCCATGGCTGGCTGCCTGGAAAAGACAGGCGGCAATCTGGAGCGGCGTAAAGACCCGTTTCATCCGGCTCTGGCGCGAGTTCTTGAACAGGTGTGAGATGAGCACATCAAAGAGAAATGCGACGACAGCACCAAGGATCGGCGAGATAAAAATAAACAGAACAATGGCAAGCAGCCCGGAAATTTTTAGCACGCCAAGGACCATCGTAACCGGAATGGCAAGGGCAGCCCCGCATATGGCACCGACAATCAGGGCAAGCCCGGTATCGCCTTTCAAGGCAGCAGTGATTCCACCTACTCCTATGGCACCGGCAACCGCGCCGGCAAAACCCCAGTACAGCGTTTCAAGGATCAGTCCTGCTGCCGGATAGATCACCGCAGAAAAACCAAAAGCCGCGATACCTGACCCGATAAGGCCGCCAATCAGCGCATGGCTGCTTGAGAGCGGCAGGCCGATTCTTGTCGCACAGAACACAAGGGTTGCGGCGGCAAGCATCGCGATGATAATAGTCTCCGGGGTCAATGCATCCGGATAAATAATTGCAGTCCCGATCGTTGCTGCAACTGCGGTTGTAAAGACAAACGGCCCGGCCATGTTGCAGATCCCGGTGAGAATGACGGCTTTTACCGGGGAAAGTGCCCTTGTCGCGACAACCGTTGCAACTCCCTGTGCTGCGTCTGTAATCCCGTTAATGAAATTCAGCGCGAGCGCTAAGATGATGCCAAACAGGATAACAGGATCAACGCCGGTCATACATGGCTCATGGAGATATCAGAGAGTGCATGGCCGACATCGTTACACTCCTCCATGACCTTTGCAAGACCTTCGTAGATATCCTTGAGCTTGATTATCATCAGAAGGTCCTCTGTCTTAAACAGGTCAAGGACTGCCCGTGAGAGAAGTTCGCCGGACAGGTTATAGAGCCGACTTATCTCAAGGACATGACTTTTAACATCATCGGGATGCTTGAGGGTGGCAAGGGCATCCAGTGCTGCTGCAATTTCTGTGCCTGCCATCATGATCAGGTATGAGTATTCTTTGAGGACATCGTTTGTCTGCGGAAGACCATAGTTTGCCAGCTGATGGCTTACCCAGTCAATCCTGTCCAGCACGTCATCAAACACCGGCGCAAGCCGGGCGATCTCTTCCGGTTCGAGCGGGGTTATCAGCGATTCATCAAGTCGTTCATAGATTTTCCGGGTCACCTCATCCCCGAGATGTTCTATCTGCCGGATCCTGTGGGCTTTTTCCGTGCCTTCCGGGAGTTCGTGGGTGATCTGGTTTAAAATCGCTGCCGCTTCGTTTATCTTTCCGGCCATATCCTTAAAGAGAACAAAAAATACCTTGTCTTCAGGAAGAATCAGGTCACGGATTCGCATAGCCCTCAAAAGAACGCTTGAGTTTGTAGTATTTATAATATGCGTGAAATTTTCACCGGATAACCAGAGCGTGTAACAATATCCGGGAGGGAGACTGGTTATACTCGTGAGACGGGAAGAGGCACCAGTGATATACACGGCCTAAGGCCCTGTGAAAAATAAAAAAACGAGGGGCCGGGTGGGAACCCGGCGCGTGGCCCCAATCATTTGGATCAGGAAACATCCTGTGTAGATTCTGGTGACTTTGATCTTCCGTGGCAGATGATGTATACAAATGCTGCAAGAGCTACGACAATAGTAAGCGAAAAAAACATTCCTTCATATCCTATCCACGGGATAAGAAGGCCCAGAACAATCGGACCAATACCAAGACCGGCATCAGCCATAATAAAGTAGGTTGAGTTTGCAAGAGCAACACGGTTTCTTGGTGATTCCTTTACTGCAACGGCCTGACCTAATGCAAGCATCACGCCATATCCCATTGCGGCAAGAACCGCTGCGAGATAGAACATGATATTTCCGGTTGCAAAACCCAGCACGATTAATGAAGCAAAGAACATTACAAATGCCGGATAGTAGACAGCGTTGTATCCTTTCCTGTCGAGCAGTTTTCCCACAAATGGTCTTGTCAGGATCACCACTATCACATAAATGACAAAGAAAAGACCCATGCATTCCGGACACCCGCGTTCAATCGTATATGGTTCGAGGAAGGAAACAATGCCGGCATAGCAGATTGCAAGGAGGAAAATGGATACTGAGATTGGTACTGCGTGTTTTTCGAAGAAATCTGTCAGTTTCCAGCTGTTCTTTAAGCGGGTGATCTCCTCTTTGGGGATGGACGCCTGCGGGACGTTGATAAAGAGAGCAAGGAAGAACATGACAAATGCAGTAACCGCAGTAAAGTAAAATACGGCAGAGTAATCGAAATACTGCGTGAGTATTGTCCCTGCCAGGGGACCTGCGGCAGTGGCTATTGAGACTGCGAGGGTAAAGTACCCGGTCCCCTCACCTTTTCTTGACATCGGGATCATGTCCATGGCAAGAGTTGAGATTGCAGTGCCCAGCAGTCCATAAATCACACCGTGGATGAAACGGACTGCATATAGCCCGGAAGCGCTCGTAAAGAGCAAGTAGCCAAACGAGATTACCAGGTTGAGAATAAGTGCGGTAAAAAAGAACTTTTTCCGTCCGATGACCTCGATGTATTTTCCCGAGAACAGCCTGCCGGCCAGTCCCCCGATTACAAACACCCCGACTGCAAAGCCTGCTTCTCCGGGTGTCATGGAATATGTGCCCATCGCATACAGGGCAAGCGTTGTCATGAAGATAAAAAATGTAATGAAGAGGAGGAAGTTTTCCAGTGTTATAAATATGAAGTCTTTTGTCCACAATTTATCAGGGGAGGTCATGGCTTATTATTCGACATTCTGATGTAAAAAACTAATATTTCCCGTCGATTTTTCCCGTTTTGGTCTTTATATTTCGGTTCTTTATAAAAACAGGATTACAGCCTCGTTATCGTTATTGGGGTGTGTCTTACAAAAATATCATCCCTCATAAGCAAACTCCCCGGAAGTCCTGGGTGTATCACTCTACCTAAATTCAGGTTTTGCCTGAATTGTCGAAAGGAGAAGAGAAATTTGCTCTGTAGAATCCCATCTTCAATAATAATGCAGCCCCCCTTACGCCAGCCCTGCCCCCAATGGGGGCGGTGGCGTATGCGATGGTGTAGTATTACCAGTACCGGATGCTTGCCTAAGAATGCAGGTAATTCGACATCATCGACACCAGTGCTCCGTCCCCCTCGGGGGACTGGTGGCACAAAAGGGGGGGTAACATATAAAAAAATGTTTTCTACAAAAGCACAAAAACCAAAACGACATGTCAAAAAGCGAACCTTAGTCCGCGCCAGTGGTTCATCGCTGTTTTAAAAAAACGCATCGGCAGTGGCAGCTGATTTTAGGATACTCTGCCAAGTGATGCAGTATATGGCGATAAACCTGAGATAATTATTTTTCTACAAAAACAGGATGGACCGGGCGGGAATTGAACCCGCGGCCTCTTCCATGCCAAGGAAGCGATCTACCACTGATCTACCGGCCCGCTCTAACATTGTTGAATGTCATAGGTTAAAAGAATTGGGTGGGACTGCGTCCTGATGCGGTCCGGCACAAACCCATCGGGATCGCACGAGTCTGCGGATATGCCCCTCCTTTTGGCGACGGGGAATTTTCACTCAGACGGTTTTACGGGCGCCTTTTTGGTCTGGCCGTTCCCGTTCTTCTTCTCTTTTTTCTCCTTTGCGGCATCTGTTGCATTCTTGATCCACGCGAGCACCCGTTTCCGCGCTTCCTGCATATCGGACTGCTGTATGACTTTGCCGTTTGTGATATACTGCCTCAATAGCGGGATCGCGTTTGCAGGCGGTGTCTGTCCTACGGGAAGGGTCCGGTGTTTATCGCAGACAAGCTGGTAGACCTGCTTAATCCCGCTCCGTTTCCCCCGCTTTGCCTTTGGCTTTCCGTCGATCTCGACAATATCCATGGCAAAGTCAATTACGGGAGCGTTTGCAATCGCCCCTCCGATCCCGAACGCATCGACACAGTCACGGTACGCGATCACGTCCTCTTTTGTCACGCCGCCGGAGAGGAAAATTTTCACCCGGGAGTACCCGTGCGAGTCCAGTTCCCAGCGCACCTCTTCAATAATCGAGCGCATGTTCCCGCGCCGGGAGCGGGGCGTGTCAAGCCGGACCGATGTCGCACCGCATTCAGCCGCATGGAGCGACTCGGTCTTTTCGTCGCAATAGGTATCACAGAGCATGATACGCGGGACTTCAGCCGGGGCATCGCGGTCAAATGCGCGCCACGCATCTTCCGGTTTGTCAAAACACATCACCATCGCGTGCGGCATTGTGCCGACAACCGGCATACCCGGCGGGGCGCAGGTATTGGAGACACCGTCCGCCCCGCCAATCCATGCAGCCCGCTCAATCATCATGGCAATGGAAGGGTGCTGACGGCGTGAACCAAAAGAATAGACCGGCTTACCTTTGGCTTCGCACATGATATGGGCAGTCGCCGATGCTATCCCGGATGCGTGGCAGAGGAACCCGAGGATTGCCGTCTCGTACCGGCAGAAATCACGGTATCTGCCGGTGATGCGGAGGACCGGTTCGCCCGGGCAAAAGAGTGTGCCTTCCGGCATTGCATCGACAGTGACCGGCACTCCTTTCAGGAGCGCGAGCACATCTGACAGGCCGCAGACAATCCCCCAGGTGTCCGGGAGTGCCGCCGCAGTCACTTCCATGGATACAAGCGGGTTTTTCTTTTCTTTATTGAGGATCTCCTCGGTCCGGATAAAATAGATGTCCGTGCAGTCTCCTTTTTTTATCGTTTCATCACTGACGGTATCGAACATGCCCATAGGATGTTATTGGTTCCGGCACACTTTTACATTTAGTGGTTGAAAAAGCCGGTTTCGCGTGTGGTTTTGAAACGCCCGGATTCGCCAGATATTTGTGCCAGCGCACTCTAACATTTTTCCGAAGATCCATGGAGCGGCTGACATTTATACGAACGGCTCCCTGCGGTTATGCAGGGGGTAGTGCCTGATGCTTGGTATTATCGGCGGGACAAGCCTGCTCTTTTCGACCCTGCCGGACTTAAAAAAAGAGAGTGTTGCCACTCCCTTTGGCAGCGCCGATCTTCTCTGCGGCGATATCGTGATGCTGATGCGGCACCAGCACGGCCGGCCGCCGCACCGGATCAATTACCGTGCAAACCTTGCGGCGATGGCAATTGCCGGAGTCGACCGGATTATTGCGTTCGGGTCGTCGGGCTCTCTAAAAAAGGAGATCCTGCCCGGCACCCTGCTCATCCCGACCGATTATATCAGCGTGACTGATATTCCGTCCATCCACGACCATAAGATCGAGCATGTCCGGCCGGAACTCCCGCGGGCGCTTGCAGAGAAACTTTCTGCGGTTGTGCCGGAAGCCCGGCTCGGGGGTGTCTATGTGCAGACCCGGGGCCCGAGGATCGAGACGATTGCTGAAGTGGCCGCCCTTTCACGGGCAGCAGATGTCGTGGGAATGACGGTTGCATCTGAAGCAACGCTTGCCTGCGAACTTGGCATGGACTTTGCTGCGCTCTGCACGATTGACAATTATGCAAATGGTCTTGGAGTTGATGTGCTGACCTACGAGCACATTCTTTCAACCTCAAAGACGTACAGGCACCGGACCGAAGAGATTGTCGGATCGATTATCCGGCAGTTGGGATAAAATCTGGGGAATTTACGAAAATGACAGCAACAAATGACGAAACGGCGGAGATATTTGGAAAGAACAAGTCGGTGCTCCTGACAAATGTCGTCGCCGACAACAAGCATGTGGACATTTTTATCGACGCATCAGAGACAATCACCGACATCGGGCCGGAGATTCGCAGGAGTCACAAAGGTGAAGCGGAGTATATTATTGACGGCGACGGTGCGCTCGCGATGCCGGGCCTTGTAAATACGCACACGCATGCGGCGATGTCACTTTTACGCGGTTATGCCGACGATATGATCCTGCAGGACTGGCTCGGACAGAAGATCTGGCCGCTTGAAGCTCACCTGACCGGCGAGGATGTCTACTGGGGCACGAAACTTGCCTGCCTTGAGATGATCCGGACCGGCACAACCGCCTTTAACGACATGTACTTCTTTATGGAAGACGCTGCCCGGGCGGTAGACGAAGCAGGGATCCGCGCCCTTCTCAGTTACGGGTTCATCGATCTCGGTATTCCGGAAAAGCGCGAACACGAATGCAAGGCAACCGAGGCACTCGTTTCCCATATCAAAGGGATGAACAATTCCCGGATCCGGGCAGCAGTCGGCCCGCACGCTCCCTACACTGTTTCACCGGAAGGGATGAAGTGGTGTGCGGAATTTGCAAAAAAGCAAAATATTGGTATTCACATCCACCTATCCGAGACCGAAAAAGAGGTGACCGACTGCGTTGCACAGCACGGGAAACGCCCGGCTGCCCTGCTCGACGAATGCGGTCTCCTGACTCCCCGGACTGTCGCGGCGCACGGGTGCTGGCTTGACGACACGGAATGTGAGCTCCTTGCAAAGCGGGGAACAAGTATCTCCCACAACCCGGCAAGCAACATGAAACTTGCCACGCACCGGGCTCTCCCCTACCCGCAACTCGCCCGCGCCGGGGCAAACGTCTGTCTTGGCACGGACGGGTGCGCTTCGAACAACAACCTCGACATGTTTGAAGAAGTGAAGATCGCAGCACTCCTCCAGAAATTTTTCTGGAACGACCCGACTGTGCTCCCGGCACCGGCTGCACTTGACCTTGCGACCAAAAACGGGGCAAAGGCGCTTGGGGTTGGCTCCGGCATCCTTGCCGCAGGTGCACCGGCCGACATTATCCTTGTTTCCACCCGGACAGCCTGCAACACGCCGCTCCACAACGCCACCTCCAATCTCATTTATTCCTGCGGCGGATCAGCAGTTGAGACCTCAATCTGCAACGGCCGGATCCTGATGCTCGAACGCGAAATCCCGGGCGAGTCCGAAGTCCTTGAACATGCATCAAAGGCAGCAGCAGACCTTGTAAAACGGGCACAGACCCCCGCATAATCTTTTTATGAAAGCCGTTATCGAAAGGATCAGCGGGACAGTTGCCGTACTGGTCTTCCCGGATGAAAATCTCCGGCTGAATATCCCGCCGGAACTGTTACCCCCGGCAAGTGAAGAAGGGGATATCGTAACCGTCTCTCTTGAGCGCGATGAGGGGGCCACCCGTGAGGCGCATGACCGGGTCTCGCGTCTTATCAGTGATCTTATCCGAAAGTAAGTGCATCCCTTCTGTTTGCTAACTACTTTCTTCGACACATCTTTACCGTTTACCGGAAAAACGTTGCAATATGACGTGTGACAAGCATCACGGCCATTCCCATCCGGGTACCTGACGGATCTGCAAATCTGAATTCTGCCATGACTGCCATCCCTCGGTATTTGGGATATGCAACAAGTGCGGTTACAAGATCCTGATCATATTGTTTATCGTCATGGTGATCATGTCGTATATTGCCTGGTTTGGTGTGCTGTAGACCCGTATGTGCCCCTCCTCCCGGCAAGCATTCAGGTTCCGAATAACTCACGGATAACAAACACGCGCTGGATACCATGTCTCCCGATGCCCCTGCAAACGGCAATGGTGTAAACCAGAGCCCTGCAATCTGCCGTACTCCGGTAACGGCAGTCACGGAAACAGAAAAACGCATTGTCCTTTTAATTGCAATCCTTGCCGGTTTCCTCACGCCGTTTGACGGTTCTGCGGTAAATATTGCCCTTCCGACGATTGGCAGCCAGTTCCACATGGACGCGATTGCGCTTTCATGGGTGGCAACTGCCTATCTCCTTGCATCGGCCGTGTTCCTTGTCCCATTCGGGAAGATCGCTGACATTTACGGCCGGAAAAAAATCTTTTTGTGCGGACTTGCGACATTTGGCGTGGCGTCTCTTGTTATGACTCTTGTCGCTACCGAACAGCAGATGATCGCTGTCCGGGTGGTACAGGGTATTGGTGCTGCGATGATCTTTGGCACCGCAATCGCCATACTTACCGCAGTCTATCCCCCGGGAGAGCGGGGCCGGGCACTCGGGATATATGTCACAGCAGTATATCTTGGACTCACTGTCGGACCGTTTGTCGGCGGTCTTCTCACGGAGATTCTCGGCTGGCAGAGCATTTTCTATATCAATGTGCCCATTGCAATTGCCACTATCAGTCTTGTCCTTTTAAAACTCAAAGGTGAATGGGCGGAATGCAACGGGGAGAGGTTTGATCTTTCCGGTTCATTTATCTACAGTATCGCGCTTGTCTCGCTTATGTACGGGTTCTCAGTGCTTCCGGATATGACCGGCTGCTCTCTTGTCCTTGCCGGTGTCGTCCTGATCGGTGTATTTGTCTGGTATGAGTTGCGGCAGGACTGCCCGGTCCTCAATATGCAGCTCTTCACAAAGAGCCGGATCTTTGCATTTTCAAATCTTGCAGCGCTGATAAACTACAGCGCGACGTATGCGATTGCCTTCCTGCTCAGCCTCGACCTCCAGTATACTAAGGGTTTTTCGGCAGAATATGCCGGTTTTATTATTGTTGCCGCGCCGGTTGTCCAGATGATTGTATCGCCGTTTGCCGGCAGGCTTTCCGACCGTTTTGACTCTCAAATCATCTCATCTGTCGGCATGGGGATTACTGCGCTCGGGCTTATCCTTTTGATCTTTGTTTCCGAAACCACGCCGCTCTGGTACATTATCGCCGTGCTCATGATCGTCGGTTTTGGCTTTGGGATCTTCTCGTCACCGAACACAAACGCGATCATGAGTTCTGTGGAAAAGAAGTACTACGGCGTTGCGTCGGGAATCAACGGGACGATGCGGCTTCTGGGGCAGATGCTTTCCATGGGTATCGTGATGATGATCTTTGCAATTGTTATCGGCGATGTGGAGATCACCCCGGAGTACTATTCGCAATTTACAACAAGCCTGCATTATGTGTTTATGATCTTTGCAGGACTGTGCGTGATTGGGATCTTTGCGTCCCTTGCCCGGGGCAAGCGGAGCGGACAAACCCCATAAACGAAAACCTGTAACAGTGTGGAGGGATACGAGCCGGAAGGTGAGACTTACCGCTCGTGCAACAATTCTTCAAAAGAGGGCCAAAAAAGGGATTGATTGCCCCGCTTTTTTTTTATTTTTCAGGCAGTCTTGATTTTTTCTGCGTCTTCAAGGCCGAGTTTTTTAATGGACTCTTCGCGCATCAGGTATTTTTGGATCTTGCCGGAGATGTTGATTGGGAACTCGTTTACAAACAGGATATACCGCGGGATCTTGAAGTGTGCGATCTTTCCTTTACAGAAATCCTTGACCTCTTGTTCCGTCAGCGTCTGGCCCTGTTTTACTTTTACCCATGCGCAGAGTTCTTCGCCGTACTTGATATCCGGGACACCGACTACGTAGACATCCGAGACCTTTTCGTGGTGGTGCAGGAACTCCTCGATCTCCCGTGGGTAGATGTTCTCGCCGCCCCGGATTACCATGTCCTTTAACCGGCCCACGATCTTGAAGTACCCCTCCTCGTCCATCGTGGCAAGGTCTCCGGTATGGTTCCAGTGATCCTTGTCAAGCGTCGCACGGGTGGCCGACGGGTTGTTGTAATAGCACTTCATCACGCAGTACCCGCGTGCGCAGATCTCCCCGACATCTCCCATCGGGACGATCTTGCCGGTCTTGGGGTCGACGATCTTGAGTTCGGTATGCGGAAACGCCTTTCCGATTGTGGTGACCCGGCGTTCGAGCGGATCTTTTGTTGTAGTCATGGTGACACCGGGGGAGGTTTCGGTCTGGCCGTACACAATCACGATGTCCCGCATGTTCATCTTCTGGTTTACCTGTTTCATCACTTCAATCGGGCAGGGCGAGCCGGCCATAATGCCGGTACGGAGGGATTTAAGGTTGTAACGGGAGAAATCGGGGTGGGCGAGTTCTGCGATAAACATCGTGGGGACGCCGTGGACTGCCGTGCAGCGTTCCATCTCGATGGTCTTTAAGACCGCTTCAGCATCGAACGTGGGGGATGGAAGGACCATGGTCGTTCCGTGGGTGGCGGAAGCCATGTTGGAAAGTACCATGCCGAAGCAGTGGTAGAACGGGACAGGGATGCAGAGCCGGTCTTTTTCGGTAAATTTCATCCCTTCACCGATGATATACCCGTTGTTTAAGACGCTGTGGTGAGTAAGGACGACGCCTTTCGGGAAACCGGTCGTACCGCTTGTATACTGGATATTGATGGGGTCGTCAAAGGAAAGGGCTTCACCCCGTTCTATGATCTCATCCATAGTGATATCTTCGGCCTTCTCGAGGAATTCCTGCCATGTGAACATGCCGTTGTACGGGATATCGCCCATGAAGATCACATTTTTTAAGAACGGGAACTTTTCGCTTGAAATTTTCCCCGGTTTCTGCTCGTAGGCCTCCGGACAGGTTTCATAGAACATACCTACGTAATCGGAGGTTTTAAAGCGCCCCTGAAGGATGAGGGTCTGGACTTCCGACTGCTTTAATGCGTACTCAAGTTCGTACGTGCGGTATGCGGGGTTGATATTGACCATGATCGCCCCGATCTTTGCCGTCGCAAACTGAACGACTACCCATTCGGCATGGTTCATCGCCCAGATTCCCACCCGGTCTCCCCTTTCCACGCCAAGGCCCATAAGCGCCCGGCCGACTTCGTTGACCTTTGCAAGAAATTCCCGGTATGTCCAGCGGATATTCTGGTGGACGGAGACAAGCGCCTCGGTATCCGGGTATTTTGCCGCGATATGGTCGATCATCTCACCCATCGTCATTCCCAGCAGGGGGAATTCCGAAGTCCCGCACGTATAACTGCCCTTTTCCATCGTAAAATATGGGGTAATAACAGGATATATGATTACTGATGTCAGGTTCAGGAGATCAACCGGGTTTTGTGGCTGGTCGCGGGAAGGCTGGTACATGCCCGCTGTCCTGGCTCCCGGCCTGTATAATCCCCTGATAAAATCGTCATTGAAAGAAAACAATTAAATTTCGTCAGCACGATTTTGTACAGTCAGCTGTGGAAGGTTCACGCTGCATAACGGGCGGGGTTGTGGCCAAGCCCGGAATGGCGACGGGCTCCAGCGGTCTTTGCGTTCTTTCGTGCTCGCAGATGATGAACAATGGGTCTCCTGAGTTAATTCGATGATGACCCGTTGGAGCACTGATGCATGTCGGAGAGACCCGTCGATCGTGAGTTCAAATCTCACCAACCCCACGTTTTAAAAAAAACTGTTTTCTGATTCCCCGCAGGGCATTTTTATTCGTGCGGCTTTGAGAGTTTACCCGGCAGAAAGTGCTATGTCAAATCTCATTAGCATCTGTGTTTTTCGTAATCATCCGGACAAAACAGGAAATGAAATTAAAAAATTCCAATGGTTTTTTCAAAGACCTCATGTGCGACTGACTCTTCCGGATTCATCCGGAATTTTTATCGCCCCATTGACTAATTCACTACTATGGGTCACGAGCTGCATATTGTTGATGCGTTTACCGGCCATCCCTTCCGGGGGAATACGGCTGCCGTCTGTATCTTAAACGGCCCCGCTGATCCCGGCTGGATGCAGCAGGTCGCCGCCGAACTACGCTATTCGGAAACTGCCTTCCTGCATCCTGGTACCGTCGGGGCCTGGAACCTGCGGTGGTTTACCCCTGCACAGGAAGTAGACCTCTGCGGTCACGCAACGCTTGCGTCGGCATACGTTCTTTTTGCGACCGGCCGGGAAAAGGCCGGTTTGCAGGTCTCCTTTGAGACCCGGTCCGGCAAGCTTACCGCCAGAAAAGAAGGGGATCTGATATTCCTTGATTTTCCCGCAGATCCTGTCAGGGAAACCGGGCCGGTGCCCGGACTTGACCGGGCGCTTGGGGCAACACCGGTTTTTGTCGGGAGGAACAAATCTGATATTTTCGCTGAGCTTGCGACCGCTTCTGATGTGTGCGACCTTGAGCCCGACATGGCAGCGCTTGCGAAACTTTCCGCCCGGGGCATCATCGTTACCGCCGTATCGGATATGCCGGATTTTGATTTTGTGTCCCGGTTTTTTGCGCCGTCGCTTGGGGTTCCGGAAGACCCGGTTACCGGATCGTCCCACTGCTCGCTTGGGCCATACTGGGGGAACAAACTCAATAAAACAGAACTCTCCGGGTTCCAGTGCTCAATACGGGGCGGGTCGGTCCGGGTAAAAACCGCCGGTGACCGGGTGATTTTGGGCGGGCACGCAGTGCAGGTATTTTCCGGACAATTACTGGTTTAAAACCGGTTTTTCGTATGGTTCCCGCGTAATCTTATCATGGATGACGGTCACATAACTAAACGGAGATAAAAGATAAACATGTATCTTGTCGGAGAAGCACTCATCGGTGAAGGCGCGGAACTCGCGCACATCGATCTTTTGCTGGGCAACAAGGAAGGCCCGGTCGGGAACGCGTTTGCAAACGCAGTATCGCAGTTGTCCATGGGACACACCCCGTTACTCGCGGTCGTCCGCCCGAACCTGCTCACAAAGCCGGCCACCGTTATTATCCCCAAGGTGACCTTAAAGGGCATGGAACAGGTAAACGAAATGTTTGGACCTGTCCAGGCAGCAGTCGCAAAAGCGGTTGCAGACAGTCTTGAGGAAGGCGCGTTTGCGAACGTCAATATCGAGGATATCGTCATTATCGCTTCCGCGTTTGTCCACCCGGATGCAAAGGACTACAACCGGATCTACCGGTACAATTACGGCGCGACAAAGCTTGCGCTCCACCGTGCGCTTGACAAGTTCCCGGACGCAAAGACGCTTGTGTACGAGAAAGACCGGGCTGCACACGGCATTATGGGATTCAAGGTGCAGCGCCTCTGGGATCCGCCATACCTGCAGGTCGCGATGGACCTTGTGGACATGAACAAGGTCGCCCAGGTCTTAAAAGAAGTCCCGCAGAACGACCACGTTATTATCGAGGCGGGAACTCCGCTCATCAAGAAGTTTGGCCTCAATGTCATTGGCGAGATCCGGAAGCTGCGGCCCAACGCGTTTATCATCGCGGATATGAAGATCCTCGACACCGGCAACCTTGAAGCCCGGATGGCAGCAGATGCTACCGCAGATGCAGTCGTCGTTTCCGGTCTTGCCCCGGTTTCCACTATCGAGAAGGCAATCTCGGAAGCCCGCAAGGTTGGTATCTACTCGATCATCGATATGCTCAACGTGCAGAGCCCGGCAAAGCTTATCGAGAAGCTCAAAGTGAAGCCTGACATCGTCGAGCTCCACCGCGCTATCGATACCGAAGAGACTGCCCATGCATGGGGAGACATCCCTGCGATGAAGAAGGCAGCAGGCGGCAAGCTGATCTGCGCAACCGCAGGCGGTATCCGTGTCGATGTCGTGAAGGACGCCTTAAAGGCAGGCGCAGATATCCTTGTAGTCGGCCGTGCGATTACCGCAAGCAAGGACATCGAGCATGCGGCAAACGAGTTCATCGAGCAGCTCAACCGGGAAGAGATCGATCAGTTCCGGATTATGACGGACTTTTAAAACCGTCATAAGGGATATTTTTTTTAAGAATTGCTTAAGTCAAATCCTGACAAAGCGCTCAATTTCTCAAGTTTAATCTTATTATTGACAGAACTAAAAAAAGAAATTAAGTGCTCTGTAGAAAACCTAATCCAAAATAGAAGTACCGACAACCGAAAGATCTAAG
>DAOQAA010000020.1:0-3824 GCA_035353675.1 Methanoregula sp.
AACCCCTGTCGCGGGCGTGAAAGGCCCGCATGATTGGCCTCTACACTATAGCAGCGAATGTTGCTCTAACTAGTTTTACTCTGCCTGATAAATAGGTTGTGGAAAAGACAGGTGAAAAACCTCAAAACATTCCGGTTCCATGAAAAAATTATCTTTTCTTTGCCCCGCTCTTCTTAACAGTCTTCTTTTCAGTCGCCTTTACGGGACTCTTCTTTACCGGGACTGTCTTCTTTGCGTCGGTCTTTTTTGCACCGGCTGACTTCTTTGCGATGGGGTAACCTTCATTTTCAGTCACGACATGGAACGCCTCAATCAGCTGCCGGGTGATTGGACCGGGCTTGCCCGACCCGATAACCCTGCCGTCAACCCACGTGATCGGGGCAACTTCGGCAGCAGTGCCGGAGCAGATGAGCTCATCTGCGGTATAGAGATCGAAATACCCGAGGTTCTGTTCGCGGCAGGTAATCCCTAGCGACTTTGCAATCTCAAGGACGACCATCCGGGTGACGCCCCGCAGGTTGTTGAGCGTGTGGGGCGTGAGGATCTCACCGTTCTTGATGATGTACAGGTTGTCTCCTGATCCTTCAGCCACATAACCGTTTGTGTCAAAGAAGATCGCTTCATCCCCTCCCTTGTAGTTTGCCTCGATCTTTGCGAGGATGTTATTGAGGTAGTTGAGGCTTTTCACGTTCGGCGGGAGCGACTCTGCTGCATTTCTCCGGACCGAGACCGTGATTGCCTTGAGACCTTTCTCGTACAGGTCGCCGTACATCGCGCCCCAGGTCACTGCGATAATAATAACCGATGCTTTCTTGCACTTGCGGGGGTCAAGCCCGAGATCTCCGACACCCCGGGTAATGATCGGCCGAATATAGGCATTGTTAAGATTGTTCCTGCGCAGCACCTCGCAAATCGCTTCGGTCATCTCCTCTTTTGTGATCGGCGGCTTGATATCGACTGTCTTTGCCGAATCATACAACCGGTCAATGTGCTCCTTTAACCGGAAGATCCTGCCGTTGTAAGCACGGATCCCTTCAAAAACACCGTCACCGTATAACAGGCCGTGATCAAACACAGAAACCTTTGCCTGTTCATCGGGCAGGTACTTCCCGTCAATGTAAATTATCATGAAACAAAATTTGGCGTTATGTGTCTTGTATTTTATTCTTCAATCCGGTTTTTCCGACCGGATTTTGAGAGTGTCTACCGGTATTTTTGATAAGAAAAAGAATTTTTCATTCGAAAAAAAAGAAATGACCGTGTTTACTGCGGGTTCATGCAGCAGTCAACAAAATTATGGAACATATCCCGGCACCCTGCCGGGTGCAGGTGCGTATAACTCCCGAGCGTATTTTTCATTACTGCACCGTCAAGCGAATCCTTGATCCCAACTCCACGGTGCAGCCGGTATGCAAACTTTGTTTCCGGTGCAAGCACAACCTCAGAATAATGGAATTCGTGGCCGCGGAACCTTGAAGCACCCATCGGGCAGTCTTTTACGCTTATCCCTTCCACGTAACTGACCACGCGCCGGGCCGGCATCCGGGTCTCTCCCGAAAAAACGCCGCACATCGAACCGGATAACTCCGTATCACGGTCCTGCCAGCCTTTTAAGAGAACCATCCGGTCGGTGAGATACATGAGTCCGCCGCACTCCGCGTAGACTGGCGTGCTATTTGCGGACACTTCACGGACCGCTTCCCGCATCCTGTCATTTGCTTCAAGCTGCGGGATATAGAGTTCCGGATAGCCCCCTCCGATAATATACCCGTCCGCATCCGGCAGCCGGTCATGGATGGGGCTGAATGTCACGGTTTTTGCCCCAAGCGATGCGAGCACATCAAAGAGGTCGGCATAGTAAAAGTTGAACGCTTCGTCAAGCGCAACGCCAATAGTGAGATGCTGTTCCGCTGCAGGTTCAAGCAGAGAAACCGGCCGGGGCTGTGGCGGGATTTCACGGGCAAGCGAAAGGAGTTGGTCGAGGTCTACATATTTCCCGATAATTTCTGTAATTGCCTGGATCCGTTCATCAAAATCTCCCCGGCCTGAACCTTCGCGGTACGGCACAAGCCCGAGATGGCGCATGGTAAGCTGCATCTCTTCCATCCGGGGAATCGCACCAATGACCGGCACACCGCAATAATATTCAATTGCCCGGGCCGCTTTTTCCCGGTGCGACCCGCCTTTGACCTGGTTGAGGATGACCCCCGCGATCCGTATATCGGGATCAAATGCCTGGAATCCCTTCACAATCGCGGCAGCGCTCCGGGTGATGCTCTGCGCCGAGACCACGAGGATAACCGGCAGGTCAAGCGTCTTTGCAATGGCGGCAGTGCTGCCGGTATCGTCAAGCGCCTCGGCTCCTTCATAGAGACCTCTCACACCTTCCACAAGCGCGATGTCGGCACCCCGGCACCCGAAAGAAAAAATATCCCGTACCTGGCCGTCACTTAATGCAAAATTGTCAAGGTTCCTGCACGGCCTTCCTGAAACTGCGGAAAGGTACGAGGGATCGATGTAATCCATTCCCACCTTAAAAGTCTGGACTTTGTGGTCCTTTGAGAACAGCGCTGCAAGTGCAAGAGTTATGCTTGTCTTACCGCTGCCGGACCGGTCGCCGGTTATAAGCAGTGATTTCATGCAAGGCTCCGGAGCACGGCGCCAAACTCGCTCTCGACAACCGATCGCACGCCAAGCGTTTTCGGGTGCAGATCGATCTCGACAAGCACATGCTCATGACCAATCGCATGGAGCGGTTCAACCTGCCGGGGGCCGTTTGTTACTGAAAAACATTCGATACCGTTTGTGTATTCCGGAGGAATCGCGTGCGGGACGCCGACGATAAAGGCAAACGATGGCGCAATTTCCTGTATCCGGGCACCAAGTGCATCGCCATTGGCCCCGTACTCGTCCAGCGCACCTGTCAGTTCAAGCGGCACTCCCCGTTTTTTCATCTCGTCACGGATACGCTGTGCATCCGCCCGGACTTTCGGCAGGCCACGCTCGTCAAGGTTTGCGATGTACGTAATATCAGCGTCCGGGCAGGCATCGTGGATTGCAATAAGTTCGTCGGCGAACATATACGCGGTCTCTTTTTTGGCGTTTAAGATCGCGACACCTTTTGCCCCGCTCTTTGCAAGCTCAATAAGGCGTTGTGCAGCAACGTGTTTGAGATCGCCACGCGATGGCTCAATATATGCCTGTGATGCAGCACCCCGGATCTTCTCGACTTCGTTTGCTTTTTCCATGAGCCGGTGCTGGCGGGCGAGCTCTTCTTCTGTGATCCACCCGGCTTCCTTTGCCGCATCAAGGGTTGCAAGAACGCCGGAAATATTCTCAGGATACCCCGCATGGATATCAACTGCAATGGTAGGCGTGGAAATCCCGGAACTGTCGATGGCTGAAGCAAGGTCCTCTCCAATGATCATCGCGACACATGTGCCGACCACAGCCATCCGTTTCGGGGAAAATGTGTCTTCCGCGTACCGCAGGACTTCCTCAAGCGGTTTCTGGCCGCCAAAGATAAACTCGTTATCTGCAAGTGCAGTCGTAAGCACCCGCATCCCGTCCTCTTCAAGAAGACGGGCGTGCTTGAACGAGCATCCCGAAGGTCCGTGCAAAATTGCCACGTCAACCTTAAGGTCACGTGCAGTATAAAGAGCAGCTACAATCGAACTCGGACGTGGGTGCATGAATCGGGCTGGCATACCTGTTACCTCCATGTCTTGACCGCAAGCACAATGGCACCGGTCGTGGTTTTTTCAAGGGCAGAGCGCTCGGCCTCTTCAAGGGTCGTGCAGACTGCATCGATCTTATACGGGAAA
>DAOQAA010000020.1:3924-33327 GCA_035353675.1 Methanoregula sp.
TCCGGTTGCCCAGCGTGAGGGTGCAGGTTGTTCCTGAAAAATCCGCCACTTCCTCAAGTCTTACGACCTCGTTATGCATAACTGACGGGCACCCCGGAGCAAGCAACAGGCGCCGGCTGTTTTTGGCCGATACAATCTTTTCCTGAACGGCACTTTTTTTCCCGGCAGCGCACCGGTAATCCGAGGGAGACGTGATAATTGCGAGATCTCCGGCACCGGTAACGCCAAGGGATTCTTCGGCAACGAGCCAGCCATGCAGGGATACCGCCGTTTCTGCAGCCGAAAGCATCGATGCCGGCGTTATACTTTTTTTAAAAAGTATTTTTTTCCCGGACATTTCGTATGTCCCGGTTGAGGTGTGCAAAACACCTGGCCCGGGCAACAGGTGCGCGAGTGCATGCGCTGTCGTTGTTTTTCCCTGAGCGCCGGTAATCTCAATAAATGGATAAGGGATATGACCCTCAAGAAGTCGCCTGACGGCAGCGTGATGTGAAATTACCGGTTCCGATGCAGTCCGCCCGGCAAGCAAAGGATGGGCCGGGTCAAGATGCACTGGAACAACGACGAGATCGTATGTCTCGTTTAAAGCGCGATTTGCGATTTGTGGGGTTGTATCCCGGTACACATCCACCATATCGACCATGTTACCGGCCCGGGCAAACGCTTCGCCGATATCCCTGCCGCCATGGATCGTGTCAAGTACCAGGATCCGCATATGTTCAGATACACGAAAGTGCTTTTTTTGCGTTTTTGACCATCAGTTCTGCAAGCAGGGGGTCAATTCCAATCGGATCTGCGTAGACCAGCGGAATGGATTTTCCATTGAGTGCAAATGACCCTTTCTTTGTACCTTCAGGCAGGCCGATCTCGCCGGGAATATCTTTTTCGATATGGACCCCTTTTGCAAGAAAGAGGGGGACGACTACAAGTGCATCTATGTTTTCTTTTTTAAATTCCAAAAGAGCCTCTTTTATTGAGGGTTTATTGATATTCATAAATCCACATTTGACCACAAAACCCGGGGTATTTTCTGCGATCATTTTTCCGGTCGCTTCAATGAGCTCTTTATTATAGGGCATCGTGCTGCCGTGCCCGACAAGTAACATTCCTTTTGATACCATGTAGATAACCTCACAGTTCTGCTATTATGGTGATTCGAGGGGATTTCCGCGAACACGCAATGTATGACAAATTGGGTACAATCGTAATAATTTTTATCGGTTTGAAGTCCGGATTCGTGTTACCCGGCGTGGTTTATGCGTGTTATGACCCGTGTCTTTTTTGTTGTCTGCCTCAATTCTTTACCGTTGAAGACCAAGAAGAGTGAAAAGTAAACACACGACAGGTCGGAGCATATGACCATTGTTGCAGAATTTTCTTCGTATTTTCAGGTTTCTGCTTTTTTGAACCATGCAGATTCTTTTCTAATGTTAACATCTCCCTCATGAGAGGAGTGCAGGAATTCTAAAAAATCTCATAAATCCGGCAGATAATTCAACAAACCGGTTATTCCGGTTTGCGGGCATTTTTTCTTTACCATTACTGGATAGAAGCGGATATAGCAATATAGTATCCTGATTTTTTGATCGGCGGTATAATCAAATTCGGGATATGTTTTTATCAAAAATCAAAAAATGAATATATTAAATACTTAATAATGGATATGTTGGAGTGGTAGTTATGATGAGATCGGAAAAGTATACCCTGTTTGTAGGATTGATTATTCTTCTGGCGGCCCTGGCAATACCAGTGACTGCAGCATCGGAAAGCACGCAGCCGGGTTATATTACTGTAGGATTAGTGCCGGTAGCACAATTCAATGCACATTATGCTGTTTATTCCACAGTTCCGACATTAGTCACATTTACCGACGCCTCTACCGGTTCAACCCCCCTGATATACCAGTGGGATTTCGGTGACGGGAGTACATCGACAGAACAAAACCCCTCACACATGTACGTTCAGCGCGGAACCTACACCGTGAAACTCACGGTCACAAATGCATATGGCAGCAGCACTGAGATAAAGAAAGATTATCTCTCGATTGGCATGGCGCCAAGAGCTGCTTTTATTGCAACCCCGACAAGCGGCAGTGCACCGATAAGTGTCGGGTTTACTGACAAGTCAACCGGTGTTATTACATCATGGAAATGGGATTTCGGCGATGGGACAAGCTCAACAGAACAGAACCCCTATCACACGTACCGGTCACAAGGAATATACACTGTAATCCTGACAGTCTCAAATGATTACGGCAGTTCGTATGCAACGAAAAACCGGTACATTACAATTATTAGTACCTTAAAATCGAAATTCACTGCGAAACCGACAGCCGGTAATGCCCCCCTGTTCGTCACATTTACGGATACATCATATGGTAACCCGACTGCATGGAGCTGGGACTTTGGCGATGGCCTGACATCTCTCGAGCAGAATCCCACACACACATTCAACGATGCCGGGTTATACAAGGTCTCCCTGACGGTAACGCGCGATTCTGTGTCAGATACTTCAACACAGACCCTCAATGCAGGGGGTGTACCCGATGCGAATTTCACGGCAACCCCAAGAATTGCCGCAGTAAATGAATGGGTCCAGTTCACGGATACATCATTATACTCGCCCACCAAGTGGACGTGGGACTTTGGCGACACGGCAACATCTGACGAACAGAACCCCACTCATGCCTACCAGTTAAAGGGTATTTATACCGTTACCCATACGGCACGGAATGCAAACGGGATTGGATCTGAGACAAAGGTCGGTTACATCAATGTCGGTGTTCCCCCCAAGGCAGATTTCATTCCGGTTATTGTCCCGTACGTGAGAGGACAGGTGCCGATGCCGGTGAGTTTTATTGATAGATCAATCGGATTACCGACATCATGGGAATGGGACTTTGGTGATGGATCAACATCTACAGACCAGAATCCGGCCCATGTATACCAGAATCCCGGGATCTATACTGTTTCCCTGACGGTAAGGAACAGTATTGGTTCTGACACGATGGTAAAAACAGGTCTCATCTCGGTCGGCATGGGCGGTTCTGCTGACTTTAAAGCCAGCGCAACTACCGTTGGAGTCGGCTGGATAGTCTCATTCACGGACCTCTCGACAAACTCGCCAACCCAGTGGAGCTGGGACTTTGGTGATGGATCAACCGGTGCCGGTGAGAAGCCCGACCATATCTACAGGAAGACCGGGGTCTATGACGTTTCCCTGACTGCATCAAGCCCCACAATCACGGACTCTGTCATGAAGAGGAAGTATATCACCGTGCTCAATATCCCGCGGGCAGACTTTGTTGCGGACAAGACCCGTGGCGGTGCACCAATGACCGTAACATTCACGGACAAGTCTACAAACGTACCTACTACCTGGAAATGGGACTTTGGCGATGGTGCTACATCTTCCGAGCAGAACCCGGTACACACATACACGGCCTACGGTAAATTCACCGTGAGCCTGACTGCCTCAAATGAAAACGGACACGACACGACAACCAAGGCGAATTATATCGAGACCACCCTT
Organism: Methanoregula sp.; assembly: GCA_035353675.1. Classification (GTDB taxonomy): domain Archaea; phylum Halobacteriota; class Methanomicrobia; order Methanomicrobiales; family Methanospirillaceae; genus Methanoregula. The sequence continues at coordinate 7,456 of DAOQAA010000020.1, forward strand.
TCCCCGATAGCTGCTTTCACGGCCGACCGTCAGTTAGGGAAGGCGCCATTCCTTGTCCAGTTCACAGATCAGTCGAGCAACAAGCCGACATCCTGGAGCTGGGATTTCGGGGACGGAACTACATCGTCCGACCAGAACCCACGGCACATCTACCAGTTCGAAGGCTCGTATAACGTTTCACTCACGGTCAAAAACCAGTACGGAACTGACACGTGCTACAAATCCGGGACAACTTCAATAAGGTCCTCGGAAGGAAATGTCACTAAGATAGCAACACCAGCAGTAACAACAGCTGCCCCAACCAAAGCAGGTGTTACTGTCGCCATCCCGCCGGTGACAACAGCGGGAACGGTTGCACTCACAAAGGCCCCGTTGACTACCGCGGCTCCCCTGCCAGTGACGGTTACGCTCGTTGCTTCGGTTATTGCAGTGCTCGCTGTAGTCTTTGCCAGAAGAAAATAATCTTTTTTTATCCCTGACTTTTTTAATCCCTGATTTTTGCCGTTTTTCTTTTGGATTACCGGAGAATTGTCGTGTTTGTAATTCTATGTTCCATTATTCAGCGGGTTAATGATGTCCTCCCAAGACATAACAAAAATTATACGAACCTGTAAAACAAGATGTCAGCTGCACCAGGATCCCGGCATATCAAATCCAAACACATTTCTAATGCGGCCAGCAACGGATATGAACTTATGATGGATGCATTCGAGCGCTTCGGACTTATTATAAACGATCACGTAGTCAGGACTCCGGTAGCAATTGCATCCATGGCGGGTATCGTGGACGCAAAATACGTGCTCGAACGTAAAGCACATATCGGAGTTGCATTCATTGGGGGTTACGCGATTGATGCGCCGACAATGGATGCAGCCCGGGCGATAGCGGCCGGCGGGGAACGAAAAGAGTTTCTTTATCCGGACCCTGTGGCCGCGTTACGTACAGAAATTAACCAGCTGAAAAACAGTGGTATTGTCACCGGTGTCAACCTCCGAGGCAGTTCACCGGATGCATTTCTTGCAATCGCTGATGCCTTTGGTGATGAGATCGTCTATGAAATTGATGCCCATTGCCGGCAGGCTCCTATGGTTGCAGCAGGCGCCGGGGAATATTATCTGAAAAATCCCGGTGCACTTGTCGCCGTGATAAAAGCGCTCAAAGCAAAAGATGTGACAGTCTCAGTGAAAATGCGTGTCGGCGTGGCCGCAGATGACCGCGCTTTAGTCCGTATGCTCTGGGCGGCCGGTGCGGATATCCTTCATATCGATCTCATGGACGCTGGGATAGCAAAACTCCGTCAGCTCCGGAACAGCTGCCCGCTTGTCATTATCGCAAATAATTCCATTACGACTTTTGACAAGATGCGGGATATGCTCTCCCACGGCGCCGATCTGGTCTCCCTTGCTCGCCAGTCCGATGAGCATACGCTTGCCGGCCTTGATGCGGCAATTGCCCGTTATGCGGATGAAGATGGATGGTATAACTCCCCAAAGCAGCTCTGCCGGGGCGGAGATATCCGGGCGCTCGCGTTCTGCTGTATGCCGGTCAAAGAGTGCCCGCTCATTCCGGCGCTCTCCAGGATCGGGCTCTCAAAGGATGAATATGTCCGGTTAAAACTGGATTCTGTAAAAGGCACCCCGCTTGAGGGAGGCCCCCATACATGTTTTGGCAGCCTGGCATGGTGCTGCAAAACCTCCTCTCCCTGCATGTTCCGGGACATGACGCTTGCGCATGACGGCATTCCAAAGAAAGAATATATGCGCCGGAAACGCGAGCTTTCAGATACCATAATGAGTCGTGTGTTCCATGACGTCCCACCTGATGAGTGCAGTTGAACGGGCACAACTCGCGATGATGCTTGAGGTCTGCGCATTCCCAAAACCCGGGAACGTGGACCGGTGCCACGATTATCCTGATACAAGACTCGAGCATTTTCTTGCTTCTGCGATCTTTGCAAGGCCGGCACTCGAAGAAGCTGCATCCGGTAAAGGAAGAATCGGGGAGATCTTCGGGCACGCAATCCGGCAGACTAACGTGCATAACGGCGGCAATACACATTTTGGCGCGTTTATCCTCCTCATCCCCCTTGTTTATGGCGGAGGTATTGAAGGGGCAATAAAGGCAACTGCGGCAACCGATGTTTCTGATGCTGTTGCGTTCTACAAGGCATTTGGCCTGACAAGCGTCCGGACGATTGCAAAAGATGAAATTGATATAAACGATCCAAAGGCGCTTGACGAGCTCCGCGAACGCAACATGTCACTTTTGGACGTGATGCACCACTCGGCTCCCAATGATATGGTTGCACGCGAATGGGTCAACGGTTTTGTGCTGACCCGGCGTGGTGCCGATATTCTCCACCAGATCGGTCCGGGGCGGGAAGCAATTGTCGAAATGTTTCTTACCCTGCTTGCTACTGAACCGGACACGTTTATCATCAAAAAGCATGGCCGTGCTGTCGCTGAACAGACGATGGCAAAAGCCCGCGAGGTGCTGGATGGCCGGAGGGTACTTGAAACCTTTGATATGGAATGTATTGAGGCCGGGATCAACCCGGGCTCGATTGCGGATATTACGATTGCGGCGATTTTTATTGCGCTTGGTGAGGGATGGGAATGGGACTCCTGAAAAGCGGCATCAATGAAGTAATTGCCACAACTTCTTTTAATGCGGCACCTATTGGCATCCACTTCCGGGACAACACCGCGAGCATGATCCTTTTTGCCGGCAGTCATACCGCGGAAAATGTTGAACGTGGCGGCTGGGTTGTTGCTAACTTTGTGCAGGACCCGGTGATATACGTAAAAACTGCTTTTGAGGATCTGCCCCGTGAGGCATTTATTGAAGAACCTGTGGCCGGATTGAAGATGTGCCGGCTTCTTCATGCAGAGGCATGGGTGGCATGCACAGCTACTGTCGAACGAAAAACGGATGTGGCACTGGTAGTCCGGCTTAAACCCGAAAAAGAAATTATTGAAGATGTGAGTATCCATCCGGTTAACCGGGGATTCAACAGCATTATTGATGCGACCGTCCATGCAACACGATACCGGGTCAACCGTGATCCGGCATTAAGAAAACTAATCGATTACCATGCAGAGATTGTGCGGAAGTGCGGCGGGAAAAAGGAACTTGACGCGCTTGATCTACTGATGGAGTATATCGTGACGTGAATTTGGAACATAAATTCAGGACGACATAATTTTTTCAGGTTTTTGCAGATTTCGTTTCAAAGCTAAAAATATCCTCATGTTCATCATAAGGACAACACTAAACAGACAACCGGGGATAAAAACTCCCACGGATGTATTTCAGGATAGGTCATTTTGGGATACTATATTTTTAGGACACCCGCCAAATGCGTCATTTCCGGATTCTTTCGTTACCAGACCCTCTCATCCATTCGATAAAAAGATCCGCCACCCAATTCGTGCCAATTCAATATTTTATTCTACGATATGAAAAATGCTCGAAAACCATCATTTCCTGTTGGTTTTTCGTGAATTCCTGTTGTTGGGCCGGAAAAACCGGGTAATCGGAGCTCAATTCAGGCCCGGAATACTTCAGGTCATTATGAGTATTCAATCACTAGCCAAACGGAGATACAATAATTCTCCGTCGTGGAATCTCCAAAGTGCCTTCAAAAGCCCCATAGCCGCGTTCTGTTGGATTCGGGGCTGCCAGGCACCATTCAAAAATTATCGGCCGCTGGAACGCTGCTATTTAGTGCCGGGATTCTCCGACGTGAAAATGACACCAGGACCTCCAATTAGTGCCGGTTTTTACCTGATCAGTGCCTCATGATCGAAAAAACCGGGTATTCGGAGCCTGTTTCGGGCCCGGATTACTTCAGGTCATTATGAGTATTCAATCACCAACCAAGCAAAGATACAATAATTCTTCATTGTGAAATTGTGAAAGTGCCCTTAAAACTCCCATAACCGCGTTCTGTTGGATTCAAGGCTGCCAGGCACCATTCAAAAATTATCGGCCGCTGGAACACTGCTATTTAGTGCCGGGATTCTCCGACGTGAAAATGACATCAGGACCTCCAATTAGTGCCGGTTTTTACCTGATCAGTGCCTCATGATCTCAAAAACCGGGTAATCGGGGCACAATTCGGGTCCGGAATACCCGGTCTAAAACACGGCATGAGTATACAGGGAGATCTAATACAGCCGGGAAATCACATTTTTTGATATAACGAACGTGAAAAATCTATGATCTGACAATATTTTCTGCTGACTGTCGGGCAGACTCAACAAAAAAGTTCAAAAGTTTGTTCTGAAATTTCGTATAGTTGCATCAGACAATGAGCGTGATGAGATCATGCTTCGTGATTACACCTTTAACCACACGTCCCTCAACAACAAGCACCGCGTGGTTCTGTTGCAGGATATTTACAACGGTCTCGACATCCATATCCGGCGGAACCGTAGGAAAACCGGGCTCCATGAAATCTTTTACCATAAACAGGTGCGTATGATGGAGTCGCTGCTGCTCGATCGCTTTTACAATAACCGATTCAGAAATGCATCCGACCGGTGCACCCCGTTCAATAACCGGAAGCTGGGAAATGTTGTTCTTTTCAAAGATTTCAACGGCCTGCGTTATACTTGCCTGCGGGGGCACTGACAGCACCGGAGTGTGCATGATCTGGCCGGCTGTGATTTTCTTTGGTTCGGCATTATTGAGGACGACAATGATCTTGTTAAGGGTACTGACCCGGGGATCGACACTGCCCGCTTCAATCCGCGCTACCATGGACTGGCTGATCCCAGCTCTCCTTGCGATCTCAGTCTGCCGAAGACCCAGCGTTTCGCGACGTGCCCGGATCTCTTCGGGGCTTGGTATATGCATATCCAATTACTGATAGTGATATTGCAATATCAATATTAGGATGACGGGAACATATTCAGGTATTTTTTTTTTGATTTTTTTCTTTTAACACAACCATTATCCGGAATCAGCCCGATGATCAGCGATTAACAAAAAGCGGCACGTCCCGAAAAGATACCCCGTCAAAGATTCCCCGGTCCGTGATCCGCAGCGCCGGGATCACGGTCAGCGCAAGAAATGAAAGATACATAAACGGCTCGGGAATTCCACCCATCTTTTCAGTTATCTCACTTAAGGCATCCAGCCTTGCCACTACTTCGCCGGATGGCAGCGTTGACATAAGACCGGCACAATCCAGGGGAAGCACAATGACCTTATCATAATATACGGCGGCCATACCACCTCCGGCCCGGATTACGGCATCGATTGCGGCGAGAATCTCATCGTCACCCGCGCCGGTTGCGATGATATTATGGGCATCGTGGGAAACGCTTGCGGCTATTGCACCCTGCGTAAAACCAAAACCGTGGACAATTCCAGTACCGTTCTGCTTTTTACCGTAACGATTGCATACGACAACCTTGAGAAGGTCACGCGTGCGGTCGGGAAGCGCCGATGCATCGATATCAAATTCCATTGCCTTTGTAATGATCTGGCCGGGTACAATCCCGATAACCCGGGCAGTCCCGGACCCGTTCAGCCGTATTTGTTCCCGGGGTGGCGTAACACACTGCACGGTGGCTGGCAGGGCAAGGCGAGATTTTGACGGAATATATCCAGCAGAAGGTTTCCCAAAGAAAATTGTCTCTTTTACCGTAAACGAGAACGGGTCATCGACAATACAGAAATCCGCCCGCCGGCCGGGGGCCAGTGCCCCGCGGTCATGAAGACCGAACCTTTCTGCGGGCGAAAGAGTCGCCATCCTGATGGCGAGTTCCGGTTCGAGCCCGAGAGCAACAGCCTGCCGTATGCACCGGTCGATATGGCCATTTTGTGCGAGAAGATCCGCATGACAGTCATCTGTTGCAAAACAGCAACGGGCCACATTTTCCGGCCTGACCATGGGGATGAGTTCTGCGATATTTTTCTCGGTCGATCCCTCCCGGATAAAGACATACATCCCACGACGAAGTTTTTCTTCCGCCTCTTCTCTTGTCGTACACTCATGGTCGCTCTGGAGCCCGGCAAGGACATACCCGTTCAGGTCCATACCTGTAAGGAGCGGCGCATGGCCGTCACGGAGAGGAAATAGCCCGAGTTTTTCCTGGATCTGGGGATCTCCCGCAAGCACACCCGGAACGTTCATCATCTCGCCAAGACCGAGGACACCTTCACGCCCGTAAAACCCGGCAAGGGATTTTGCATCAAGCACAGCCCCTCCGGTGTCCATGGGAGTTGCCGGTACGCATGACGGCACCATGTACTGGATATCAACCGGCAAACCGCGGCGTGCGGCCAGCATATATTCAATTCCTGCCACGCCGGAAACGTTTGCAATCTCATGGGGATCAGCAATAACCGTTGTTGTGCCATGAGCCGCTGCCAGCCGTGCATATTCCTGAGGGACAAGAAGAGAGCTCTCAATATGTACATGGGCATCGATAAGGCCTGGGACAAGGTACGCTCCGTCAAGATCCTGTTCACACAGACCACGGTACGATCGTCCGATCCCGACAATAATTCCGGATTTAACCGCAAGATCATTGTGTTCCCAGGAACAGGAAAATGCATCAAAGATCTCTGCGTTCCGGTACACGATCTCTGCCGGTTCAGTACCTCGTGCTGCCGGTATAAGGCCTGCCCGGGAAAGTGACATTATAGCACCGTAATATCACGGATAACCGCAGTCTCCCGTTTTTCATTTATCGTCAGGTACACGTATACTTTGTACTTGCCGGGATCAAGATGAACAGGGATTGTGACAGTATTTTCATTCCTTGCAAGCGTGACCGTTGTCCCGGTTGTCAACAGTTCGTGCTGCTCGAATTCATTTATTGTATAGACCCGTACCTGGATTCCGATGTCAACCGGATCACCGGGATTATTGATAGTAACTATCATTTTGCCGGCATTATACGCGACATCGCCAATCGGCAGCGTTGTACAACCAGCTGTCAAAAGAAGCAGGACAAGGATACCTCCAAAAAGCAGGTACAAACGACAGGTCATACTTTTGTTGTCGGACTGTATCCATAAAAATCTATACCCAATCAGATGGCGTGTTTTTATAGCAGACTTTCTACCCGGATACAATGCATCTCCTCTTTTTATAGCGCTCCTGGAAACTGCCTCCATAAAACGAGGGTTACGATTTTTTTATGGTGTAATAAGTCACTATTATGTAATGCTTGGCAAAAACCTGGCAAAAGAGCAGTTCCTTTCAAAAATTACAGGCATTCCGACAGATTCTTACCGGGCAACTTTCGGAAACACCTAATAAAAAACTCCATATTACTGGAAATTAATAAAAAATCTGATAAAACACCTGTTGATTCAAAAAGTAAACATATTAAATACGAACTTCAAAGAGTTCAACAAGGTGATAGCATTACAACCATCACGTTCTCTCACCATAAAGGCGGAACCGGAAAAACAACTTCCTGCCTGAATGTCGCCGGCTTTTGTACGCTTGCGGGAAAAAAAGTGCTGGTTGTTGACTGCGACCCCCAGGCCAATGCAACGGCCGGTCTTGGCATAAATCCGGAATCCGTACAGAAGAACATGTATGATGTTTTCATGAGCCGGATTGAGGGTTTTCCCCAGGTTAATATAACAGATATCATCCAAAAAACAGAATCCGGAATTGATCTTGCACCGTCAAGCCTGGACCTTGTCGGGGCTGAACCTTATCTCTATGGAATTTCTTCGCGGGCGGAAGTGCTGCGGGACGCATTACTCCCCATAAAGGAAAAATACGATTTTATCCTCATCGACACACCGCCAAGCATGGGACAGTTTGTGATTAACGGCCTTTTTGCGGCTGATCATATTATTGTCACACTTGATTCCGGATCATTTGCCCTCAATGGGATAGGACCGCTTTTTACCATTTTTGATGATATGAAACAGGATCTGGGTAAAAATCTCTATGCGGATATGGCCATTGTCTCACGCTGGGGTGAAGGCAAAGAGACAGAGTTTTCGGTTCCGGACGACGGTCCGAAGACTGATCTGATAAGCAGGATCCGGTCTCTCTTTATCCCGCAGCATGTTCCCACCGAAGAAGAAATTTTAGCGAGAAAAGAACGTGAAAAGGAGCATGAACGCCTCGAATTAATGCTCTTATCAGTCAGGAAAAAGTTCCCGGTAGTATACACAATACCTTACTCTCCTGAAATTTATGAGGCCCAGAAAAGGGGTATGCCAATCTCGCATGTTGCTCCTGATGGCAGTGCCGCTAGTGCTTACAAAAAAATTGCTGACGAAGTGATGACATGGAAATAAAAGAAATTGAAATCGTGCTTGATCAGGTTAACAATGGTGATTTCTCCAAACGCATTGACGAACGACAACTTGAACAGGATCTCATACCCATAGCCCGGCGGATAAACAAAGTCATTGATCAGCTTGTTGAAGCTGCGGATACAAAACGCAGATCCGACGTAATGATCCAGAACAACCCGCTCGCCATCGCGGTGCTACGCAAAGATAAAAGCAGGATCTCTATCAACAAGCAGTACGAGATTGCATGGCGTGGTTCAAACGAAGAACTGATGAGAAAGAAACTCTACGATTTCGATATCACGGTTCTTTCAGGAGAACATTTCTACGCCTGTTTTGAAACAAAAAAACTCGCTGTCACCGAAGCGCTTGTAAAATGGCCGGATGGCGTACAGAAATATCTTACTCTCTATGCGATCCCGATCCTTGACCAGAAAGGCGAGATTGATGGCGCTTTTTACGTCTGGGTTGATTACACTGATGCCCATAAAAAAATGGAAGAGGTAAAACAACTGGAGTATCGTGTCGATACGATGATCGCAAACAACCCGCTCGCCATCGCGGTGCTCCGTAAAGATAAAAGCAGGATCTCTATCAACAAGCAGTACGAGATTGCATGGCGTGGTTCAAACGAAGAACTGATGAGAAAGAAACTCTACGATTTCGATATCACGGTTCTTTCAGGAGAACATTTCTACGCCTGTTTTGAAACAAAAAAACTCGCTGTCACCGAGGCGCTGGTCAAATGGCCGGATGGCGTACAGAAATATCTTACTCTCAATGCAATCCCGATCCTTGACCAGAAGGGCGAGATTGATGGCGCATTTTACGTCTGGGTTGATTATACAGATTCCCACAAGAAGATGGATGAAATCCAGAAACTCATGGATTACACCAAGCAAAAAGAGCAGGCATTACGTGAGAGTGCAGATATACTTGAGACCGGACTTTCGCGGATGGCTGGCGGGGACCTGACATTTACAGCAGAAATCAACGAGAACGACCCGCTTGTAGCCTTAAAGAAAGACTATAATAAAGCGACAGCCTCCATAAAATCCGTAATCGAACAGATCTCACAGTCTTCTCACCAGCTTGACCTCACCACCGCAGAGACCACCAAGAGTACGCAGGAGATATCCAAATCCACCGAGCAGGTTGCGATTGCCACACAGGAATCTGCCGAAGGGACAAAAAAGCAGCTTGAAGAGATGGAAAAAGTCAGTAAAGACGTTTCTGACCTGTCTTCATCCATCGAAGAGATCGCAAGCACGACGCACGACCTCATGACCCATGCGCAAAAGGCAGCAACGGATGGTAACCAGGCCGCAGATCTCGGAAAGACTGCGACAGCAAAGATGAAAGCCGTAGAGAAGATCTCGGCCGACAGTGTCGCTGAAATCACGGCATTAAATGACCGGATGAAAGAGATTTCAAAGATCGTCAAGTTGATTGCAGATATTTCCAGCCAGACCAACCTGCTTGCGTTAAATGCCGCAATCGAGGCGGCAAGAGCTGGAGAACACGGACGCGGGTTTGCGGTTGTTGCCGGCGAAGTACGCAACCTTGCCGGAGAATCCAAGAGTGCCACGGGCAGCATTGAGAATCTGATTGGGTCTATCCAGAGTACAAGCGAAAAGACCGCAGCTGCGATCAACAACTCCCATCAGGAGATCCAGACGGGTATCGAAAGCGTTAACCAGACAATTGATGTGCTCAACCGGATCATATCTGAATCAAACATTGTTGCCCAGGGAGTGACTGAAATTACAAAAGCCACCGAAGCGCAGGCTGAGGCGACTAACAGGGTTGTGCAGGGAATGGAGCAGACCAACTCCCTTTCGCGCGAAACACGGCAGCGCATGGAAGATATGGCTGCACTTGCGGAACAGACCAGTGCATCGACTGAAGAGATTGCAAGTGCGTCATCAGAGCTTTCAATGATGGCAAAACAATTGAAATCTGCAACCGATAAATTCAAACTGAGGTGAACGATGGCCGAAACAATAGATGTAGTGGAGTTTGAACTCGGCGGGGAAAGGTATGCCCTGGACATTCACCTTGCCCGTGAAATCGTGGAGATGATCCCGATTACTCCCATTCCCCGGGCCCCGCCTTTTATCTCCGGCGTTATCAACCTGAGGGGTGAGATCACAAATATCATGAACCTTAATACCCTTCTTGGACTTTCCGATGAGAAAATTCGTGAGAACCAGAAGATCATTGTTCTTGTTCCTGAAGCGGCAAAAGGAAACAATGTCGGGATTATTGTCGATGATGTTTCAAGCGTCCGCCAGGTGCCCAAATCAGATATTGAGAGCATAGGTGCCGGGATGTCTTCTGATTTCTCACAGTTCGTCAAGGGTATTATCAAACTCTCGTATGATGATACCGGGGAAAAGAAAAAAGATCTCGTTATATGGCTCGATATGGAAAAAGTGCTTGCTGATCTGGGCAATCGCCAGAAAGGAACCGTTCAAAGCGATATAACGCCTGAGGCATAATAAAAAATTAGAGCGTAGGAACGGAGCGTGGGATATTATGACTGAACAACGACCGGGACGGAAAGCGTTATTTGTCGGAGCTCCTCCAGCGGCAGCCCGAAGCTCTCCGGAGGATATTGCGCAGCATGTAAGAGAATTGAATGAAGAACTTGCCCTTGCGCTCAAAGGGGCTGCGGCAAATAAAGCAGTGAAACCCCTTGAACCCTCACATTTTGGAAGCGAGTATGCGACGCTTGTGGACTCTGTGAATACCGCTCTCCATATGATGGAGACGCATGTGGAAGCAGCGATTGCACCATCCGTTCCGGTGTCAACAGATGCTGATGAGTGCGTCAAAAAAATCGAAGTCCTCAACCGGCAGATCGAGTTCATGGAGAAGAACAACCCGGTACCCACGCTGGTTGCCACGCCTTCATTTGACATTGTCAATGCAAACGATGCTTTCCTTAAAATGAGTGGAATTCCAGGGAGCGAGATCGCAAAGACCAGTCTTTTGTCGTTTACCATCACTGCACGTTCTGGTGAAGGGGCTGACAGAGCTCTTGAAAAAAAGCAGTACACTGTCGGAAAAATTACCGTAACGTTCCCTTCGGGCGTGCATACACTGGAGCAATGTTCTATCCCGGTACTTGACGGCTCAGGCAATGTCAGTTCGCTTGTCATACTTTATGACGATATTTCCGCACGACAGAAAAGGGACGAAGAACTGGAACTCTTCAGGGTACGGTCTGAGACCATCGTCCAGCAGAACCCCATGCCAATCGTGCTTGTCGATGCAGGTTTTAAAATCCAGGTAGCAAATGACGCTTATGTCGCGCTCTCCGGGATTGAAAAAAGCCGGCTGCTCACGATGTCGCTCCGTGATTTTAAGGTCCTTGAGCAGACCGGAACAGGTTTAAGACACGTCATCGAAACAAAGACCCGCTCCGAGGGAGAAGTAGTCGTGGACTTCCCAAAAGGGATCCGCCGGCTCCAGCAGTATGGCATTCCTCTCAACGGCCACAAGGGTGCGATCCAGAATATCCTTGTCGTTTACAACGATGTGACGCAGGAACGAACGGAGATGGACAAAGTCGTTGCTGCACAAAGAATCTCCGACATGATAGTCCGTCAGAACCCCATGCCTATCCTGATGACCGACCGCTCCTTTATCGTCATATCGGCAAACCCTGCCTACACCCAGATGAGCGGGTATTCCCAGGATAAAATTGTCGGCATGAACCTGAGGGGGATAAAAGTCCGCGAACAGAAAGGCGAGGGCGCAAAGGTTGCAATTGAAACCCGGCGCCGTGCTTTTGGGGTGGTCACCGTAGATCTCCCAAGCGGCACCCATATTCTTGAACAGTACGTCATCCCAATACTGGAAAGCAAAAACGAGATAGAAAAACTTCTCATCGTGTATAACGACGTAACTGAACGGCATGCCGCTGAACAGGAACTTGCAAAGAAGATGGATCAGGCAACTGAATTCAGGAAACGTTCCGATACCATCGTCCAGCAGAACCCCATGCCCATCATGCTCATGGATCCCGCTTTTAATATCCTTCTTGCAAACGAGGCGTATTTAAATCTCACCGGCCTTGCAAAGGAAAAAGTGCTTGGCATGAATGCCCGGGATTTTAAAATCATATCACAGACCGGGGAAGGCTTAAAGAAAGTGCTTACGGAAAAGAAACGGAGTTTCGGGGAGGTCACAATCGAGTTCCCCAAAGGCGTCCGCATTCTCGACCAGCATGGCATTCCAATGCTTGACGCACAGCAGAATATCTCTACGATCATGTGCGTTTATGTCGATGTGACCGCAAGGCGCGAACAGGAAAAACAAATCCGGGTGATGATGAACGACGCAAAAGCCGGCGCTGAGTTGTTGTCGGCAAGCGCAACAGAACTTCAGACCGGCCTTGAAAAAATCGCTGGCGGGGATCTCACGTACCAACTCAGCATCGATGACGCAGATCCACTTATTCGCCTCAAAAAAGATTACAATACATCGGTCATCGCAATTCGGAACGTTATTTTTGAGCTCATGCAGACCATCCGGAAACTGGACGTGACCGTTCAGGATACGATCAAGAGCTCCGGGGAGATTGCAAAGGCAACTGAACAGGTTGCCACTTCTGCGCAAAAAGCGACGGATAATGCAAAAATCCAGCTTAGCGGAGTTGAGAAAATATCCGGTGATATATCGGATATTTCAGCATCCATTGAAGAGATTGCAAGCACATCTCACGACCTGATGACACACGCCGAGAAAGCGGCACATGAAGGGGTCCGTGCTGCCGGTGTCGGCAAAACAGCGACCGATAAGATGCAGGCTGTTGAAAAGATCTCCCAGCAGAGTGTTAACGATATTACAGCCTTAAACGACCAGATGCGCCAGATTTCGAAGATTGTCAACGTGATAACTGACATTGCAAACCAGACCAACCTGCTTGCGTTAAATGCCGCAATCGAAGCGGCCAGGGCAGGAGAACATGGGCGAGGGTTTGCGGTTGTTGCCGGCGAAGTAAAGAACCTGGCAGGGGAGTCTAAGAAAGCCAGCAACCAGATCGAGACCCTCATCAAATCGATCCAGGCAAAAAGTGAGGTCACCGCTTCTTCCATCCAAAACTCATTTAACGAAATCAAGGGTGGCATTGACAGCGTGAACCTGACCGTCGAGTCGCTGAACCGGATTATTTCAGAAGCAAATGTTGTTTCAAACGGCGTGAAGGAAATCACAAAAGCGACCGAGAACCAGGCAAAGGCCACATCCGGGCTCATGTCCGGTATTGAATCCGTCAAGTCAGCTACAGATGGCAACCAGAAACGGATGGAAGACATGGCGGCCCTCGCAGAAGAGACCAGTGCATCGACAGAAGAGATCGCAAGTGCCTCCGCAGAACTATCATCGATGGCAGAGCGCTGCCGTGCGATGATGGAAAAATTTCATACATGAAACAAGCGAGATATAACCTGCAACCGGGAAAGAGCGTTAAACAAAAATTTTCCCATTTAATCAAATCTGACAGCGTTTCCAGAAAAGAAATGTGATATTCCATGATAACACCAAAAGAAGACGATTTTTCAGCACTGAAACGGTATATAGAACAGACTATCAAAATCCAGTGTTCGAATTACAAAGAAGATTACATCAAGAGGCGCCTGCTTTCACGTATGCGCTCAACAAATACGACAACATACGAAGAGTATCTCGGATACCTTCACCAGCACCCGGCGGAACTTGAGCCCTTAAAAAATGCGCTCACAATCAACGTGACTGAATTTTTCCGGGATGCCGATGTTTATGATCATCTCCGAAAAGAGGTGTTACCCGCACTTTTCCAGGGCAGAAAAACAATCCGCATCTGGTGTGCCGGCTGCTCTACTGGGGAGGAACCGTATTCGATTGCCATGATCCTTAATGAAATCCTCGCCACGGACAAGACGCTGTCCGGCCAGATCTTTGCCACCGATATCGATGAAGTTGTCTTAAAAAAAGCAAAAGATGGGATCTACCCGGAGAAATCGGTAGCCAAACTTACACCTGCCCAGATCCACCGGCATTTTACGAAACTGCCGGATGGAAATTACCAGGTAAAACCACACCTGCAGGAACTGATCCGGTTCCGCCCTCATGATCTCATGAGCGGTCAGCCGGTCTCACGGTTCCTGGATATGATCAGCTACCGGAACGTGACCATTTACTTTACCGAGAAACAAAAAGACGAACTCGCGCGGATGTTCCATTCGGCACTTGTGCCCGGCGGGTATTATGTGATGGGGAAGACCGAATATCTCGGCCGCGAAGTTGAAGGTCTCTTTACTCCTGTCAATTCCATCCAGAAAATCTATACAAGAAAAGACTGATTGCAAATTTTTTTTAATTAATGCTGCGGGCGGTCGTCATGATCGCCCATAGCAGTTTTGCCGATACATTTTGTCAGTTCAGACTGGAGTTCTTTCCGGGAGGCCTGTTTTTTTATCCAGGAATAGACTATAGCAAAGTTGACACCGATAACAAGGATGACAAGCATCAGGCTTACCCAAAGCATCGTTCCTTTCATGGTTAAAAATGCAGCCCAAAGGAGGACAACGAAGGACAGGAGATAAAAAATCACCCATGTCCTGATACCGGGAACTTCCATACCATCCATTTGCTTCACAGGGATACTAAAGTATTGCCATTCCGGTGCATACACCTCAATCCTAAAATAAAAAATCTGTATTAATGTCAATTATCACGCACAATTTTATTTTAAAAAATGCGTGTTTCCGTGGGAATATCATGCGGTGCAGGATATTCCGGGCAGATTTAATACCGTCAGGAGATCACCTGCCATAAAAAGCATTTTTGGCATATAGCAGCATAAAACCTCACGGTTTTTATATGCACCACACCAGAATTATGTGTGGATAAAGGGGATATCTATACACTAATTGGCGGTTTTGTGGTTATTGTAATAGTTGCCATAATTGCAAATCCCGGCTCACTGTCAGGTATTCCATCACTATCGTTTTCACAAACCACACCTGCCATCCAGACTATGGAAACCCCGGCAGATCAGGTAACGGCCGTAACAGTGTTGCCGACAAAAATTCCTGAAGTAAACCTGACACCCAGACCGCCGGGCCAACCGTACCGGATATTCTATACGAGCAACCCGTTCAAGTATCCCGTAGTTCACCTGCCCGAGCATATGGAGACCTTCGGTGCATCGGATATTCCCCTGCGTGAAGGAGAAAATGTCCCCTTTGCTTATATCGAGGAGCCACGAGGGGGTCTTACACAGCCTTTTTCGGTTCCTTATGATGTATGGGTGTTAAATATCAGCGTAAAAGCTGAACGCCAGCCGCAGTACGCAATGTTCCGTATGGTAGTCTGTGACGCAAAAGGAAGTATCATCAAAGGCGCAGAGATCCAGTATCCCGGATCCATGTATAAGGTTATCAGGACACCGGGTAAGGATTTGTACATGATTATAAGTACATCATCTGTCGATTCGTTCCGGATCACCCTTGAGACGCCATTGAAGTCTTATGAAAAAGTACAGCAGGGCAGGTAAGTATACCGATAAAGTCACGACAGGCCAAACAAAAAAACGTGATTTACAACAGGATGGATAACTGGATGCCAGGATAAAATCCTGCACCCGGTTATTTACTCACACTTTTTCAACCGTCACCCGGACACGGTCTCCGGCTTTGAACTGGTGACCTTTTGGTATGTCGATGTTGAACCAGAGGACACCGGGATTGTCCTGCGTCGGGTCCTGTGACATCAGGCAGTCTTTTTGCTCATTGATGTCAGCGACAAAATCAATGGACGATTCAAACTCAAGTTTTTCCATACTAATAAAAGGAGGTGATGATTAAAAAATTCAGAGGGCACGGGGCGTGACCATCCACGTCGTGCTGTTCGAATAACTCCACCGGATAATGGACAACTCCTTGCACATCTCGGCAAGGATCGCCATGTTGGTTCCCACTTCCTTTGGGGACAACCCAAGATCCTTTGCGATGTATTTGGACTTGAAGTAGTGTTTACCCTTTGTTATCCCTGAGGTTAGATAGGAAACAATTTTGTGCTGGGTTTCGTTGTACTTTTCGCGAATATTTTTGCTTGTTGACATGTTTCGCCTCAGCGTTAGGAATTCATATAGAATAACATCTATATATATTTGTTGGACGATGTTGTTTCAATTTATCCATTTTTTTGACAACTTTTCGGCAAATCCGACCAGAAACAATTTAATTTGTCTTTATTTTGGCTGAATTTTCCGGGACGGATTCTTTATTAATTCCTTATTCCCGGCCGGATTTCTTCCCAATAAGAACAAAAAAAATTGTACCTTATTGCTGAACAGATGCTTCGCTAATCTTTTTGATAAGGGCCTCAAGCACGACATCACGCATGCCTTCAACAAACTTGATACTGCCGACCACAAGGTGCCCGCCACCGGAAATTCCGCCACCGGGTACCTCATTATGCAATTCGCGGACCATACGCGGGATGTTCATGTGAACGCCCCGGGACCGCAATACACCAAAGTCCGGGCCAAAGCCAATTGTTACAACCGGCTTTCCTTCATTTTGTTTGCAGAGCCGGTCATGCACCTCACCAGAAGTCTTGCCGGGCGGCGGGAACGTGAACTTGTGGGCATGAATCTCGACATCGATCAGGAACAGGTGTGCGCCATTGGGGAGGGTTCTTGAAACGACATGCGGCATGCAGGCGCTCATCTGGTCCTCAATCATTGTGTTTGCCCCTTCAACAAGCAGGTTGACCAGTTTTGTGTGGCGCTCTTTGTTGCCGACAAGGTTGAGCACATCCTTGACGATCTCCCTCCCGTCATTGAACCGGAGCCAGAACTGCTCGTAATCAAGCGCGAGCGCGATATCCTTGCATGCCTGTTCGGAATACTGGTCACGTACAAGATCCAGGTAGAGAGCACGCTCGGGCGCTTCGCTCCTGTCGCCGACACCGGCAATTGCCGGGAGATGTTTTATGTGCTGCTCAACGGAGGGATTGATCAAACGTGCGACTTCAGTGCCGAGCATGCCGGCCGTTACGCCGAAGTCCCCGCCTACATGATAGGGGTTGACATGCCCGATCAGGTACTTGTCGATAGTCGCATCCGGGTGGTGGTGGTCGATAACAACAAACGGTATATCATACACGCTTGCGATCTTGTAAGACGGTTCGTCCTCTTCGGTCGAGCCGTTGTCGGTAAGGATGACAAGCGGCATTTTCTGGCCGAACCGGACATGGTCCTTGAGCGCAAAGTCCAGATCCCGGGTGATATCCTCAATCTCGTAGAATGGCGCTTTTGACGGGGCACGCTTGAAAAGGAAGTAATCGGCGTCGAAGTCCCCTCCCGATTCGCGGATAAGCGAGACGACTGCCTGTTCGATTGCAACAGCTGAACAGATACCGTCAGCATCCGCATGGTGCCGGAGGATGATCGGCTGCGCAGTAAAGACCGCTTTTCTGATGATCTTTGCCACCTTGCGCATCTCGGGCATCAGGGCGTCGAGCACCTCGCTTTTCACCAGGGGTTTTATTTGTTCAGGTTCGGCCCGGGCATCAAGCGCTTGTTCAATCCGTGTCCTTACCGCAACCTCAGCATCACCGGAAAGCGCTGATATCGCATCCGATTCGATCTGGAGCTGGTTGTTGCGCATCATGACCTCGCCGATGACCTTAACGATCATGTTAAGCTCGATCTCCGGGTATGCCCGGACACCGGCTTCAACAAAAGCGGCGACGTTCTGGGTGCCTGATTCATCGACAATGGTAAAGATCGTGGGTCCGCTTGTCTGCTTGATCTGGGCAACCTCACCTTCGACTGCCACGCTCTTTCCAAGTTTAGTGGGAAGATCTGCAATCCTCACGGTTGTCGACATGCGCTCAACCTGCTGGACCTGGTAGATCTTGATTAGCTGTTCTTCAAGATCGATGTTGCCGTTGGGCCGGATCTGCCGGACCCGGACAAGGACACTGTCTTTTTCCTTGTGTTCGGCTTTCATGCTGGTCTTGTGCACAAGTCCCTTGATCCGGTCGTTGAGCTGGACAAACATCCCGAATGTCGCAAAACCCTGGACTTTTCCAAGATAGATTTTTCCTTCTTCGACATCGGACAGGTCGCAGCCGGCGGCCAGCCGATAGACGATTATATCATCATCAGTCTGCATCTTTTCTCTCCACACGCAAGCGAAACGAAACGATATAGGTTCGTGATTATTTTTTCTTATATTTGGTATCGTTCAACGTTCTCAGGCACGCGGCAGTGCTGCGTGTACCATGAATGGTTGTCGTGAGGTTATTTTAGTTGTGATGCAGTCAGGTGAGGGCTGATAACCAGTTTGAATTTTAATTTTCACCAGATGAGCCGCTCTTTTATTTCGGATTCTTC
The DNA here is from genome assembly GCA_035353675.1 of Methanoregula sp. GTDB lineage: Archaea > Halobacteriota > Methanomicrobia > Methanomicrobiales > Methanospirillaceae > Methanoregula. The sequence continues at coordinate 26,132 of DAOQAA010000020.1, forward strand.
AGTTAGTGACCCAGACGTTTCTGGGAATTTCAATGCCCGACCGTTCGTTCATGATTGTGTTTCGGGAATATCGTGGGAGCTGTCGCCCCCACACCCCCACGAGCGAGGAGTGCCGCCGCACCAAAAAGGAACGCCCCCGTGGCGGATCAGGTAAGGGATCCGGATGGGCACGTACGCCCGACGAGATCAAACAGGGCTCAATTTGCGCGTTTTTTGAGACCTCCCCCGGTAAAAAAGATTGTCATATTCACGTTTTTTCGGCCTTTCCGGGTACCGGATGGGTAAAAGCATAAGTCAAAATTATCCTCGATTTCCGGGCCGTTATTGGCCATTCTTTGACATCGAAACAGGGCGAATTTTGACAAATGGGACGATTTAAATGCTTATTTTCCACGCGAACTGAAAAGAAGCATTTTACTGGCGCTTCCATGAGGGGCCAGAACAGGAAACGGATAATCAGGGCTCAATACGGGCCCGGATTAGTGCAGACCGGATTCAGGTCAGGAGGGGTGTCGGATCCCTAGCTTCAGGGAGAGTGTCTGTAACCTCTGGCGAGATGTCAACGTGGTACGGGAATTGGAATTTTTTTTGTTGAATAATCTGATCAAGATCCAATCCTCATACTTTTCATTCTTAATAAGGTGGAGATTGTTGATTGATTTTTCACTTCTGATGTATTTACATATCAACCGCAAATGCATTAGCATCCATAATCATATTATGCGAATCAAATTGTCTACGGAACCCCACGCCGACAAAGGACGGGCGGAGCAGTGCCACCCGTCCGACTCGGTGGGGGGATTGGGGGGCGTGGACTCGCAATACTGTTGAGATGATTATCCCGGTCAGTCCCGGTACCCGATTTCAAGCATGAACCGGTCCTCAGGCACAATGACAGTCCCTGAAAATGCCGCCTTTGCTTCACCTGCATGGTTTGTCGTATCAGTATACCGGGAACTGATATGGGTAAGCGCGAGAATCCTTGCATTCACTGCCGTTGCAGCCTGTCCGGCCTGAGAAGCGGTCGCGTGATAGAACTCTGCAGCGCGTTTTATCTCGCTGTCATCATATGTGGCATCGTGGATGAGAAGATCTGCATCCTTCCCATAGTGCAAAAGCGCCGGGACCACAGGTCGCGTATCACCGGTATACACAATCTTCCGGCCCGGTCGCGCTGCACCCATGACGTCCGTTGGCACGATCTCTTTTTCGGCACCGTCTTTTGTCACCCGTATCGTCTCACCGCGCTGGAGCCGGCCAAAGAGCGGGCCGGGTGGGACGCCGAGTTCAATTGCACGTTCACGGTCGAACCTGCCCGGGCGCGGGTCTTCTTCAAGCACATACCCAAGCGCCGGCATGCCGTGGCTGACCGCAAAACCGGTCACCGTGTAGCCATCAAAACGCACCCATGACCCGTCGGAAAGTTCGACTGAATCAAGGGAAAATTTCAGGTTGAAGCGGCTGACTTTTTTTATGGTCTCGACAAACTCGTGGACCCATTCCGGGCCGTAAATGGTGAGCGGTTCGGTGCGGCCGTTAAACGACATCGTCTGCACAAGCCCGAAGATCCCAAGAAAGTGATCGGCATGCCAGTGCGTCACGAAAATCGCGTCAACAGTAAACCCGCACCGGGCCCGCATCATCTGCTGCTGTGCCCCTTCCCCGCAGTCAAAGAGTATCGTATCGTTCCCGCGCCGGACCATGATGCATGAAGGGTTGCGCATTGGTGTCGGGAGTGCCCCGGCCGTCCCGAGGAAATAGACCTGAAGGGTTTCGCCGCTCATACAAACACCTTTGAAAAGACTGCAAGGCTCTTTTTTGCTTCCACAACAGAACGACCTTCGACAACAATAATTCCCCTGTACCGGGCGGCAATCGTTTTTCCGACCGTCTTCCAGTCAATAGTGCCGTCACCGAGCGGGAGGTGTTCGTCAGAAACACCGTGGTTGTCATGGATATGGACATGGTCTGCGTCCCCGACTCTGGACAGGAACTCCGGGACTTTCCCAAGCGTGTTTGCGTGCCCGAAATCAAACGTAAGGCCGATGCCCTCAATTCCGTCAACCATTCCCATAAGTTCCCCGGCGTCCCTGCAAAGGAACTCTTTCTGGCTGATCATGTTCTCAAGACAGGCAAGCACCGAGTGTTCCACCGCACACTTACCTATCTGGCGCAGGGCTTCTTTCTGGAGTTCCCAGACCTTCTGCGGCAGGAGTTTTCCGGCAGGTGAGAGGTACCCGGGATGAATAGTAACACGGTCGGTAATTTCTGATGCGTATGTTATACAGGATTCGATCTGCCGGATAGATTCACGCCAGATGGGATCATTGAGTGTAGCGAGGTTGAGATCGCCATACGGTGCATGCACTGAAATGCCAAGTTGCGTGCTCGCGATCACTTCTTTTATTTTTTTCAGGTTCTCCGGTTTTTCCAGCCGGTAGTTGCCGTCAGCGACAATCTCCCAGCCGGCATACCCGGCTTCTTTGATGCCGTATACCCAGTTTATGTCATCCCAGACTTTTGACGATGATGAGAAATACGGCCGGATATTCATGCATCACACTCCATCCGCTTGATCAGTTCCGTGACACACGCGGTAAAGTCCTCAAGGCTGCCATCGTTATTGATTGTAATATCTGCCATTTTCAGGGCGTTTGCAAGACCCCAGCTCATTTCACGCTCATCCCGTGTCCGTAGTCCTTCTGCCGATCCGTTGTCATCGCTGCGCTTTCTTAAAGAGAGGCGTTCCAGCCGCTTTTCAAACGATGTTTCGATAGCAATGAGGCGGAATCCCGGGAAACTCTGCCGGAAGACCCGGACTTCTGCATCGCCCCGTATGCCATCGACAAGGACGAGCGGTGCGATCTTTTCATTTATCGCATCGACACAGAGGTTTGCAATTGCGTCCATGCCCCGTTCGGCCCGGAGCCGGTTTGCCGTTGACCCAAGGTTTTCATCGGTTGGCGGGAGGCCGGCTTTTTTTACTTCGTTTCGTATTACATCGCCCATGACAACGACAGGGATGCCAAGGCTCTCTGCTATCTTTGAAAATTCTCCTTTACCGCTTGCGGGAAGCCCGACGACACCGATCACTTTCATAGACGATTTCACCACCTTCACGCGTCCGGATGAACACCCTGCGGGTCAGCCCGTCTGCGATTTTTTTGAGTTCGTTTTCCTGGAGGGGAGGGACGCTTTCTGTTACACCCTGCTGGAGGACAAGGTCCACATCGCCGATTTCGGACGCGATAACAGGCACCTCGTCATCGTAGCCACGGAAGAGCGTGACAACAACCTGGAATTCCGGCAGCGCCCCGCTGTTATGCGCTTCGGTGCAGACAGCAAGGGAGCGCTGCACATTGTTTACATAATTTCCCCCAAAGAGGTTATTATACCGCGCCCACCGGGCCTTGATGTCAAGTGCTACGCGGTCGATCAGCCGCTCTTTTATGAGGGCCTCAAGAGTCCCCGGGAAAACCCCGTTTGTCTGGACCCCGGTTGCAAGCCCGAGTTTTCGTGCCGCGCGGGCAAGCGCGACAAGCGCATCTTTCTGCATGGTGGGCTCACCGCCGGAGAAGATTACGCCGCTTACCGCAAGTCCCGAACTTTTGATAAGTTCAACAACTTCATCGATCTCACGGAAATCTTCTCCCGAAAGGATCGCGGCGTTCTGGCAGTAGGCGCAGCGGACCGGGCAACCCCGGAAAAAGACCGTGCAGACAGCCCTGCCCCGCCAGTCAACTGTCGAGAGCGGGACAAAGCCGCCGAAATTTATCTTTATAGCATCACCGTAAGGGATCATTTTATTGACCGGATTATTTAGTGTTCGTGGTGTCAGGTCCGTGTCCCGGATACCGGCTGAACCATGCGATCAGATACGCGAATTATCTCTTTTTCCGTAATTATCATGTCCATCCGTATATCAGTCGGTTCGCCGGGCACTTCCGGTATCTCCTGGCAGGCATAGGCAATCCCGATTTTTACCATTGACGGATTCGCGGCAAGGAACCGGTCATAATACCCGGCCCCGTATCCCAGCCGGTTTCCCGCCCGGTCAAACGCGAGAAGAGGAATGATGGCGACTTTTACATCGCGGGCTTGTGCCGGGATTTCGTGGCCGACTGGTTCAGGGACATGAAACGTGCTGTCGACAAGCATGGCCGGATCTTCAAGATATGAAAGCCGGAGGCTCACGGTTTCACGTTCGATAATCGGCACGATCACCCGGGTTTCCCGTGCGAGAAGGTCCGTGATGAGCGTTCCGGTATTTACTTCCGGGACTTTGGAGACATAGACCATGACCGGATTGCTGCCATCAAGAATTCCGGAAAGTGTCGAGCAGATACGTTTGCTTTTCTCCTCAATTTCCGAGGGTAAAAGAGCGTTCCGGCGTGCCTTTACCTCATCCCGGATTTCCTTTTTTCCCCATATCATCGGGATTTCCTGCCGGGTTTTCTTGTGTTCCCCGAGACCCCGGGTCTCTTTGTTGCCTCTTCTTTTTTCTCTTCGGGAAACGCATCGCACAACTGGCGGAGGGCGGATGCGAGTACCTTTGTCTTTCCGATTGTGCCGGCAATCATGACCGTATCAAAAATTTCATCCCGGGTCGCGCCCTCTTTTACTGCCGCTTTCATGTGGACTCTCATGCAGTTATCCGCACCCGCACCTGCCGCTGCGGCAATGGCTACAAGCTCGGCAGTCTTTGGGGAGAGGTGTTCCGGGCGGCAGATCCGGTAATCGGCAAGCGCTGAAAGTGCAAAAGTCCCTGCACGTTCCCGCATGACCGGGAAAATAAACGGCAGCACCCCGAGCATCTTTTCAGTATCGTCAAGTACATCGTCGCTTATCGCATCGGCATTTAAAAGGAATTCATCGACAATTTTCTGGTTTTTCTTTTTCATCCGATCACACCGAAAAATACAATCCTGTGAGGTACTTTTGGTCACCGGGCTATAAATGGAAAATGATATGCCCGGCATACGCATCTGTAACATCGGTAAACCCGCATGGGGAGAATTTCCGGATGGGAGAACAGGGAAATTTTTTTACCGGACATACCACGGGCACCATCCGGTCATTCATGAGAAAATCTTTCAGAAATTACACCCGGTACTAAAAAAATATTAGAATTTGAAATAACGGTTTACAATCTTGATTGCGCAGTAGTCACCGCACATCGTGCAGCCATCGGTATCGGCAGGCATCCGTTCCGCCCGGATCTGCTTTGCGCGGGCCGGGTTCATGGCAACAGCAAACTGGCGTTCCCAGTCAAGGTCGCGGCGGGCGTGGCCCATTTCAAGATCTGCTGCCCGGGTCTTCTTGAGTTTTACCATGTCGCCGACATGGGCAGCAATCCGTGAGCTTATCACACCTTCGTATACCTCTTCGGGAGTCGGGAGTGCAAGGTGCTCTGCGGGGGTGACGTAACAGATGAAATCGGCACCGAGAGATGATGAGATTGCTGCGCCGATTGCGGAAACCCGGTCATCGTAACCCGGGGCAATGTCGGTTACGATGGGGCCAAGCATGTAAAACGGCTTGTTGTTGGTGACCCTCTTCATGAGCTGGACGTTTGTTGCGATCTCGTCAATCGGCACGTGGCCCGGACCTTCGACGATCACCTGCACGCCCTGTGCATGCGCCTTGTCAGCAAGTTCTGCATTGATTAAGAGTTCCTGGATGCCGGCGCGATCTGTTGCATCGTGGATTGCTCCTGCCCGCATGCCGTTTCCCATCGAAAGCGTGACTTCGTGCTCCTTCATGATCTCTAAAAGATAATCAAATTCCGAATACAGCGGGTTCTCCTTCTCGTTGTGGAGCATCCACGCGGTCATGAACGCCCCGCCCCGGGAGACAAGCCCTGCATGCCGGCCCTGGTTGCGGAGTCTTTTCACGGTCTCAAAGTTGATGCCGGTGTGGATCGCCATGAAGTTGGTTCCGAGCTTTGCCTGCTCGGCCGTGATCCGGAAGAGGTCGTCCTCTTTCATGTGGATGACAGCACCGTCTTTTTTAATGGCCTCGATAAATGCCTGGTACAGCGGAACGCTGCCGACAGAAAGAGAGGTATTTGCAATCACCTGCTTTCTGATCTCGGCAAAATCGCCGCCGGTCGAGAGTTCCATGAGGGTATCGGCGCCCGCACGCTCGGCCTGTTTTGCCTTTTCGATTTCCTCAGGAATATTGACAATATCAGTGGATGTCCCGATCGATGCATTCACCTTTGTCCGGAGCCCCTCTCCGATACCACAGATTTTCACTTTCCGGTAGGGAGACACCGGGATAACAATATGGCCTTCGGCAACGCTGCGCCGGACAAAGTCTTCGGTGACTCCTTCCTGCGCTGCAACCTGCTTCATCTCATCTGTTACGATGCCGCGCCTGGCATCAGCAATAATACTCATACACTACCTGTTTTTGTAAAAGGACAAATAAAGGCTCGGTTTTACATTTCCGTGCGAAATCTGGCTTGTCATGTAAACAAGTAAAATTGATTTTAAGTAAAAAATGCGAATATTATCCGGTAGAATCCCCGGTTCCGGAACTCATCTTACCATGGTCTATAAGAGTGCTTTTATGGTTTACCGGGTCAAATCACAGGAATTAAAAATATCACAGGTTTCCGATGCCAGACCCTGATCCGGATTTCTTTGAGGTAACGGTAAAAGAGGCGGCGCATAATGATGCAAGCAGAGGTATCGCCCGTCTCAGCATCGATGTGATGAAAAAACTCGGACTCGTGTCCGGCGACATTATCGAGATTATTGGAAAACGATCCGCAGCAGCAGTTGTCTGGCCGGGTTTTGCCGAAGATATCGGTTTTTCCATTTTAAGGATTGACGGTAATATCCGGGCGAACGCCAATGCCGGAATTGATGAAAAAGTAAAAATCCGCAAATCAGAGGCGGTCTACGCCACAAAAGTTGTGATACAACCGGTACAGGAGACCCGGCTTGTTGGCGGCGAACAGTATCTCTCCCGGATCCTGCGGGGCCGCTCGGTGATCGAAGGGCAGACGCTCCGGGTCGAAATACTGGGAAACTCCGTTACGTTTGTTATCGTCCGGGTATCACCAAAGGCTATTGCTATTGTATCTGATGATACAGAGATCGAATTAAAAGCAGAACCGTTTCATCCTGAAGAAAGCAAACGCGAGATCACAAATATCCAGTACGAGGATATCGGCGGGCTCGAACGCG
>DAOQAA010000021.1:0-32550 GCA_035353675.1 Methanoregula sp.
CGTTTAAGTTATCACAATTGTTACATAAATACGTAGCATTCACAATTGTGAATCAATTATGTAACCATAAAAACAATGTCTCATTTCCGTCAGTACGGGAAAACGGTGCGCCATCTTTACGAGGACCGGTTCATGCAAGATAACCGGGCCCACCGGAAAATACAGGGCGACTCCTTTGTGAGAACAAAAGAATAATCAGACGACGAGAGCACATATTCACGTATATAAGGTAAGAAAGCATGGGAAAACAGCGTATCACCTACATGGATCACTCCGCAACGACCTACGCGAAAAAAGAAGTTGTCGATGCGATGATCCCTTACTTCACTCAGCACTATGGCAACCCCTCATCTATCTACGGGATTGCACGCGAATCAAAACAGGCTGTTGATACAGCCCGGATACAGGTGGCAAAAGCTCTGGGGGCGGATCCCGACGAGATCTATTTTACCTCGGGAGGGAGCGAATCCGACAACTGGGCGATAAAAGGGGTGGCGTATGCCAACCGGAAACGGGGCAATCACATCATCACCACAAAAATCGAGCACCACGCTGTCCTCCACACATGCCAGTTCCTTGAAAAAGAGGGATTTACTGTAACGTACCTCCCGGTCGACCGGTACGGCCGGGTCGATCCGGCAGACCTTGAAAAAGCGATCACCGACAAGACTATCCTTGTCTCGATCATGTACGCAAACAACGAGATTGGTACTATCGAACCGATCCGGGAACTCGCGGAAATAGCAAAGAAGCACAAGGTGTACTTCCACACTGATGCGGTTCAGGCAATCGGGAATGTGCCCATCGATGTGAAAGCGCAGAATATCGATATGCTCTCGCTTTCCGCCCACAAGTTCTACGGCCCGAAGGGTGTCGGGGCGCTCTATATCAAAAAAGGCGTCCGGATCGACAACCTTATCCACGGCGGCGGCCAGGAACGTAAAAAACGTGCCGGCACCGAAAATATTGCCGGGATTGTCGGGTGCGGGAAGGCAATCGAACTTGCAACGGCCGACATCGAAGGTCATAACGAACGGATCCGGGCGATGAGGGACCGGCTCATTAAAGGTGTTCTTGAGAAGATCCCGTTTGCCCGTCTTAATGGTCACCCGACAGAACGGCTGCCGGGGAACTTCAATATCAGTTTTGAATTTATCGAAGGTGAGTCCATGCTCCTGTGGCTTGATGACGAAGGGATCTGTGCATCGACCGGCAGCGCCTGCACGTCCGGTTCGCTCGAACCATCCCATGTTTTGCTTGCCACCGGCCTCCCGGTGGAGATCTCGCACGGCTCATTACGGCTGACGCTTGGCGATGCGAATACTGAAGAGGATGTAGATTTCGTGCTCGAAGCTCTTCCGAAAATCGTATCCCGCCTGCGGGATATGTCTCCCTTATACCAGAATGCGGCAAAAAGCGGAGGAAAGTAATGTACAGCGATAAGGTAATGGATCATTTCAAAAACCCCCGCAACGTCGGCGAGATCGAGAACCCTGATGGTGTCGGGGAAGTCGGGAACCCGGTCTGCGGCGACATCATGAAGATCTTTTTAAAAATCGAAAACAACCTCGTTGTCGACGCAAAGTTCAAGACATTCGGCTGCGGGGCGGCAATCGCATCAAGCAGCATGGCCACCGAACTGGTTCGGGGGAAATCGCTTGAGGATGCATGGCGGCTCTCCAATAAAGCAGTCGCCGAGGCACTGGATGGCCTGCCGCCAATCAAGATGCACTGCTCGGTGCTTGCGGAAGAGGGGATCCACAAGGCAATCAACGATTACCGGGTAAAACACGGCCTCGAGCCGTGGCAGGAAACATCGGCCCATGTCCATGAGCACGGTGAAGATACTGAATGTCAGCATTAGGTGTGGCATTTTTGTATCATATCCGTAAAATCAGGTGAAGAAGATGTTAAGTGACCGCGAACGCGAACGATACAAACGCCAGATGATGCTCTTTGGGGACGAAGGGCAGGAACGTCTTAAAAAGGCCAATATTTTTATTGCCGGCGCCGGGGGGTTGGGCTCCCCGGTCTCTCTCTACCTCGCGGTCGCCGGGGTGGGCACCCTTACGGTTGTTGACAAGGATGTTGTCGAGCGGACCAACCTCAACCGGCAGATCCTGCACTACGACCGGGATATCGGCAGGAAGAAGGTTGAATCGGCAGAAGAAAAACTGCATGAAATCAATCCCGATATTAGCGTCAAGGTGATTGATACCACCATCGATGAATCGAACTGTTCGCAGCTTGTCGGCCGGGCGGATGGCATTGTCGATGCGATGGATAACTATCCCACCCGGTACCTGCTGAACGATATCGCGCTTGAAAAGAATATCCCGCTCTTCCACGGCGCGATCCAGGGATTCTACGGGCAGGCGACGACTATTATTCCGGGAAAAACTGCATGCCTGCGCTGCATATTTCCCGGTGCCCCGCCAAAGGAAGTGTTCCCTGTAATCGGAGTTACGCCGGGAGTCATCGGAATGATACAGGCAAATGAGGTGCTTAAGTACCTGCTTGGCTCCGGGGAACTTCTTGCAAACCGTCTTATGATCTGGGACGGGATGACTGCACGGGCAGAAGAAATTGCGGTTGTAAGAAATCCGGCCTGCCGTTCATGTGGAAAGACACCTGAACCACAACAAACACCAAAAAAGCCGGCAAAGAAGGTACAATAAAGAATACGAGGAAAAATGACTGTCAGAATCCGTTTTTTCGCCCGGTTCCGGGAACTGCTCGGGACCGATATTGTGGTAGACGTACCAAAGAACAAGGGACTTCCTGAACTGGTAAAGGATATCGCCGGAAAGAACAAGGAGGGCTATGATGCGATATTTGATGAGACTGGTGCCTTCCACGAGTTTGTTATCCTGATGCAGAACGGCAAACGTATCGAAACGGCTGATGCCGCAAAGATCAAAGTATCCGATGGCGATGAGATTGCAGTATTTCCCCCGGTGGCTGGCGGGTAATCAGGTGAGGGCATGATTGCGATCCAGACAGGAGATGTCGATATCGGCGCGCTGATAAACGGTGCAAAACAGCATGGAACCGGTGCGATTGTTGTCTTTGACGGGATCGTCCGGGACGACGATATCCGCGAGATGGAACTGGAAGCGTATGAGGAGGTTGCAGTGCCTGAACTGGAAAAGATTGCGACAGAAGCAAAAAAGACCTACAACCTGCTTTCAATCGATATTGTCCACCGGATCGGTCGGCTTGCTGTCGGAGAAAACATCCTTGTTATTGTCGTAAGTGCGGGTCACCGCGAAGAGGCATACGAGGGATCCCGGTTTATAATTGAGGGGATTAAAGCCGGTGTGCCGATCTGGAAAAAGGAACTGACAAAAGACGGTGGCCGGTGGGTGCCCGGGGAGCACCAGCACGGGCGCGGTACCGGTAAGAAACGCGAGTGACCCTTTTAAACGCTCATCGGCTCCTGTCAGGCAACCTTCTTTTCCGTGAGTTTCCGGTACATCTCTTCACCAACACATTCACGGGCGTGTTTGCACCACTGCACGCATGACGCAATGTCGTTGTAAATAACAAAACCGCATTTGCTGCACTTAACGGAGACATCGTTTGAGAATATTTCAACTTCTTCGCCGCACTGCGGGCACTTTTTGATTGTAAGCGTCGGTGTCCGGATGTTTGCCGCGCCGGGACAGTGATCGAACATGCTGCCATTCCTCAAAGGTATGTTGTTTTCCCGGTACATGAACCGGATGGATCACAGGCTTCCTGTATCCAAAGATGTATGAGCGCCCGAGGCAAAGATTCCGGCATATTATGTCAGAAAAGCAGTTTCTTTCAACGGTAAAATATGTTGCATCATCAAAACCGGCTTTTCTGCTTTCCGAGATTGCGGTCTACCTCGACGAACCACAGACTGTTGAGCATATGTATGCGGTACTTCAACCGCACCTTACCAGATTTGGGCTTGCTGCAAAAAAAGCCGGGGATGATTACGAGATCTCGCGTCTTGTCCCTTCGCCTTCATATTGCCTGAACGATACCGAAGAACAGCGACTCCGCGAGTATCTTCTTATCCAGAGCATCCCCCCGGCGCTTGAAGAGGCAATCGGGCAGTATATCACAAGAAAAACCGGCAAAGAATGGACTGACCCGGTTATCCTTGAACGCCTGCGGCGTGCCATTGTCTCCCAGAAAAACGATTACTGGAAACCGACAGATAAGCGGTCACTCCAGTACACGAAAGGATATTCGGTGCTTGGTTATCTTGCATACCATTTCCCGGTCTATTTCATGCAGACGCGTCATCTCCTTGCCCGGCTTGCCCGGGAGGGTCTCTTAAAACGCGAGATGACGATTCTTGACCTCGGGACCGGTCCGGGAGTAATCCCGCTGGCGGTTGCTGATGTCTGGACATGCCTTGATACTGCCCGGGCAACGGTGTTCACGGTCGAACAATCAAAAGAGCACATCGAAGCGTTTCATCATCTGGCAAAAAGTATGGAGACAAAGGATTTCCCTGTAACGATTATGCCTCCTCTTGAGGAGGATATTACCCGCCCGGAAAAGATGGTGCAGCCGGAACGGGTCGATCTGATTGTCTTCTCAAATGTGCTCAACGAACTTGCCGGCCTGCCGGTTACCGAGCGTGCGGATATTGTCATGAAATATGCCGGCAGGCTTGCACCTGACGGTACAATTCTTATTATTGAACCCGCTGAAGAAGCCACGTCCACCAGCATGCGTGTCCTTTCTCTCGCGTTAAAAAAGAGGGGGCTCTCCATTTACGCGCCGTGCACCTTTGTCTGGGGTACAAACTGTACTCCGGACCGGTGCTGGAGTTTCGAGACCGCCCCCTCCATCCGGCCCACGCGGATCATGAACACGCTTGCTGAATGCAATGAGCCGTTCCGGTACGTGAACACCGACATCAAGTACAGTTACGTGATGTTACGGAAAGACGGGAAAACTCGGTTGCCCTGCCGGATACCAAAAGATACAAAGGCCCTTCGGTTATCCCGGATCCACCTCAACGTCGGAAAACGTATCACGGTTTTCGCAGCTAAAATGTCAGAAGATCTCGGTGATAAAAACACTCATATGTTCAGGCTCTGTGACGGCTCAGCAGAAAAACCGGTATACGGTGTCCTGCCTGCATTCCACATCACGGAATCAAACCGGGAACTGGTTTTGGCACCTTACGGGGAGATCCTTGAGATCCGGAATGTGCTGGTGCGGTATAACCCCGCTCACGATGCATATAACCTGCTTGTAAGCAGGAATACTGTCGTAGTCAATATAACGCAGAAAGCAGAATAACACCACCAATATCCAGGACCCTTCATTCAGGGTCTGATTCCATTATTCCTGCGTTCCTGAATCTTTTTGGCTTAAAGACCGGGTTTAACCATTCCCGCCATGTCTGAACAAAAAAAGGAAAATAAGCCCGGGACAATCAGAACGGGTAATCGCTTGGATCGGAGACATATTCATCGAGGTTCTTAAACCTCACCGTCGTACCGCCGCTGGTCACATAGAACCCGTCGCGTGCGATAACAACACCCGTGAAATATGCCCCGCTGAAGGTCACTTTTCCTTTTGGGGCGAATAATACGCCGGTAACCCCGCTTCCTCCAAGATTGGTCAGTGAAATATCACCATTGGCTGCAACAATTATGACGTTTGTCGCATCAGTTACCCACGTACTGGAAGAATAACTGTCCGCATAGATTTTCAGGTTGTTTGCGAGGGGTCCGCCGGGTACATACCCACGGGCATCATACCAGTCCTTGGATTTTGCCGGAGGTATCGGGAGCTCTGGTATAACAAACCCCGGGACAGTATCCTGTTTGATGCATTTTGACGTGATACTCGAAGGATAGCCTGAAGGAACTGTTAATGTACCGGTATAATAGATACGCGAACCGGTATCAAGCGTTGGCGTCCATCCCAGTGTGACATCCCCGTCAACATACACATTTCCATGGATGTTCGGGTCTTTGGCATTGAAATTGCCCGCAACATAGACATTGCCCCAGACATCCCGTGAACCGGACATAAACGTCAGGTCCCCATTAACATAGATTCCACCCGGCTGGGTCGAAGACCCCCAGCTCGCACTGCCGGAGTCAATTGAAACATCGCCATCGATATAGATATTTGTGACCGATACCGTGGCACCTCCATTAAAGTCGCCGGTTGTCAGCGAAGTACCGGTCAGGATGATCGTCGATCCCGGGCCGATAACCTGTTTGCCCTGGAAATACAGCTTGCTGCCGTACACAAACACGCTTTCGTTTGTAACATATTGGACAAAAGACTTGACGGTAATGTAGTCTGACTTTGTCATCGTACTGTTTGCACCGGAGGAAGCATTTGTCACGGTCAGGGTGACCGTATAGATCCCTGCATTGGCATAGGTATATTTCGGGTTTTTCTCAGTCGATATGCTACCATCGCCAAAACTCCAGTTCCACCCGGTGACCGGCCCTGTCGATAGATCGTTAAACTGTACGGTCAGGGGCAGGTAATCGCTTGTCGGCGAACCGTTGAAATTTGCGACGACCGAAATTGCAGGGGACGTAGTGGTTGTTGTTACAGGTGTCGTAGTTGCAGCTGTTGTAACCGTGGTCGTCCCTTTTGTGGACTTTTGCCCAAAGTCTGATGAGACAAGAACGCCTGAACCACCGCCGCCGGTATAGATAATCTGGACAAGACCCGGCGCCGTTCCTGTATAAGTATAATCAAGCGAGTCTCCCATCGAGAATGTAGTCCAGGGTTGCGATCCGCCTTTCGTAAAATCCCTTTGCACTCCGTCAACGAGTATTCTGATATTCGTTGCCGAAAGCGGATCCCCTCCATCGTGATATATCGTTATGGTATTTTTTGAGGTATCTTCGGAGATAACCGCACTTAGCGCAGGAATTTTTTCCGGCGTGGGATGCGACATAAGTACAACGCCAACAACCGCTATGCCGATTACAACAATGCTGATGAGAAGTATAGACCCCATGACTTCTGAAACTGCGGATTCATGTCCGATTGACAATGGCATTCTCCTCATGGTGTTTTCTATTTCCCTGTTTCCTTACTTTTAATTCATACGATGGAACTTATCACTTTATCTTTGTCCGTCCGGAATCCGGAGGTATCAGGATCTGAAAAATCCGATTATCAATGGGGAGTGGGGGAGGTCACCCATAACTGAACAATAGTTGTGCCGCTGCCGGTCCCGGTATATACGATCTGGATGGTGCGGGGAATATTCTGTTGATCGTACCCTGAATAATCCAGCACCTGTCCAACCGACCATGTTGCCGGTACGTCAAATGCCGCCGTCCGATCCTCCCCGTCGACAATGATTTGGAACTCTCCTTTCCGGAGCGAGTCTCCGCCATCGTGTTTGAGGCAGAGTCCGTTACCGGTAACAATGACATCGGCGGTCATGGCCGGGATCTTCTGTGGCTGGGGCTGGGAGATCACGGCGACCATCAGGATCGCCATTCCGGCAACGACGACTGCAATCAGGACAACTGACCCGATAGTACTCGCTACACCGTCATTGTTCAGCCCCCTGGGGATCACTGGACGGCTCCTCCGATACCATGCACCTTTGCCGAGCAGGTGGAACTTTGTGCAATTACGTTAACTCCATAATCGACAGAGGTATTACCCGATATCCTGATAATCGTAGTATTTCCCTGGGTAGTCGTTGAATAATACGAATCCGGGATTCCAGCTGACCGTGCTGTCGTATTGAAATAGTTCTGCCACATGGTCTTTGCAACAGGATCCGGGGTATCTACTGCAATCGTGATCCAGCGGGTGTTTCCTGACAGTCCCGTGACGTAGGGAAGTGCGGTCTCGTTTTCCAGTGTCGTTTTGATCTGCACCGGACTGTTTCCTCCGACAAGTCCGGTGCTTGCCTGGTCGATGAGGATGGCATTTACCTTGACAGTTACGATATCGTTATTATACGTAAAAGTGATTTCAGGGGGTAATTTTGCAGTTGTGCCGTTTTCAGTCGGCTGGTAGAGGAACACGCCTCCCAACTGGTAATAATAGGTCTGGGGTATCCAGTAGTTGTTCTTTGCCCGGTATTCGAGAGAACCCATTGTAACAGAATTTGTATAACGGCTCTCATTGTATCCAAAGACCACAAGACCGGTGGTCGTGATGTCCTGGAGGAGGGATTGTGATTTGGACAGGGTGAGGGTCACCGGATATGAAGAGGTGCCGATAAAGTTGTTGAGACCGTATGCATCGTCCATTATATCTATTACATAATTATTTGGAGTGACGTTTTTATTTATAACAAAATCTTGGAGAGAGACACTCCCTGATTTAATGACAGTGAGTGTGAGATCGGTGCCGGTATAGTCTGTCTTTGGAACATATGTTTTTGGTGTACATTCAGTACCATCTTTAGTGGTCGTGCATGAAAATGATGAGGTCTCATTATAATGCACAGTCCGTGGCGTAAGATTGACCTGTGCGATCCATGTTTTTCCTGCGGAGTCTGTCCCCTTTATCTGTGCTCCGTAAATCGCATCTTTCGTAAGGTCCGATGAACTGACCCCGGTTACATTCAGGTAAATGTGCTGGGGAACGCTGCTTATAAGCTTACTCTGGCTGACGTTGATAAGTATCGTGTTTTTTATGGTGCTGTTGAGGATAAGTGACTGTGAAGTGATTGTCAGGTTCTCGGTTCCCCGCTGGTTGATGGCAATTATTCCACTTGAACTCACCGGGCTCAGGATGGGGATGATACTGTTGCTGCCCTGTGTGTAACCGCCTCCGGTTCCCTGGGAAAAAGTGTTGCTGAGTGTCGTTCCTGTCTCATGGTTCACCCAAAGCGAGTCAAGCCCGATCTTGTACGCGACAAACTGGTCTTTTACCTCGTTCATATGAGTGATCTCGTTTTCCCGGCCCTGTGCCGGGACACCATAGACAAGATACAGCGAGAATACTGCGGTGATGATTCCGAGAATCAGCACAAATCCGATCACTTCAGAAAGTGCCTTTTCCTGTTGTCGCTTCACAGAATCACGCCCCATTTACGGATAATGCGTTTATGGTCCGGTTTATAAAGTTGTTCGTGTCTGGTCTCGGTATCCTGCCAAAAACAGGGATTTAATCCCCAGGTACCCGCTATCAGGCCGGTGAGTGATCATGGCATGATTACCACCCTCATCCGGCCCGAAGGGGGGGAGGGGTCCCCCCTGCCTGCCCGGCACAAGGGGAGGGGGGTGATCCCCTGTTTGGCCGGCACATGGAGGGGGGGTAGGCCCCCTCCCGGAAAAATGAAGGCCGTGAACAGGGGCCTCTACCCCTTTCCTTAAAACTACCGGAAACCGTTTTTTTATGCAGAGGTTATGGGTATATTTCGCATGGAGGTCTGACGAAAGATCAGAAATGGGAGGGTTACCATTTTTGTTAAAGGGGGGTTAATGCGGTCCGAAGGGGGGGGAGGGGTACCCCCCTGTCTGCCCGGCACAAGGGGAGGGGGGTGATCCCCTGTTTGGCCGGCACATGGAGGGGGGGCAGGCCCCCTCCCGGAAAAATGAAGACCGTGAACAGGGGGCCCCTACCCCCCCATCTATTGTAGTAAAAACGGCTTTTTTTACAGGATACCGTCTGGCCGAACTTCTGGAATAAGCAGGTTTTCGACAGTCCGGATAAAATTTTCACTTTCACATTGCACAATCCCATATTTTTTATGGAGGTTCCTGTAAAGGATATAAATTACCTAAAAAAAGGAGTGACTACCTGTGAACGTGCAACGAATCGAATCTGGAACGTCAGACGGCGATGCACTGGGATTTTTTGACTCCCTCTTCTCCGGCTGGCTTGAACTTCGTGACGACCGGCAGCTCTATCTTCATTTCATTATATCCCGGAACAAAAACAGTGGAAATACCCAGGCGCTGATCAGGCAGTGGCTTGCACAAGGGTACGATGTACGTGTTGTGATGCCCAGGCCTATCATGCAGCATATCCTTAAAAAAATGGATTTTATCCCCTCAATGGAATCAATCCCGGAATGGTATGAAGATATCATTGAATGCTGGCGCAGGCCAAAAGAATGGTTACTGCCCGGTTCTTCATCTCACCCACAGAACCTTGAGGATGATAAAAAAGTATACCCTTTAAAATCCAGGTAAATATGAGGTGTGTTTTTCACAAGTTTTTATACATGGAAAACAGCTTTGCAATCCCCTGGTGCTCATCTTGATATCGGGCAGCGATTAACAAAATTGTGGACTATGAGTGAATAAAGACGGGTTACTCATTAAGCAGGGACTTTGAAATTATATATTCGCCCCGTGCTTCACGGGTTGTCCCGATAATGAGCCAGCGTTCCCGTCCATGCTGTTCAAGCACTCCGCACGCCTCGATAGTTTCGCCTTTCAGTGCCTGCCCGCTGTAGGTATGGGTAAACGAGAGAACTTTGGTGACGGATTCGTGCTCGACCGTGTAGACCGCCGGATTGTCAAATGCAAGCGAAGCATCTGTCACTTTTGCCGTAATGGTCTGTTTCCCGAGGACTTCTCCTTTACCGGCAGGTGCCCCGGCGAGATTATCATAGGAGCGTGTATACAGGATATCAAAATAGGTACCTTCAATCTGCCCCCGGTTATATTTCCGCTGCTCGTGGAGCACAAAAACCTCATAGGAAATTTCAGGTTTCCGCTTCTCGTAGACTTTGCGCCACATTTCCGGCGACATGCCCTCGATCCTGCCATCAGCAATTCCTTTTTTCACGAGCGCCTGTGCGGTAAACCAGTGCTTTCCGTATACTACCATGTCGATATCTGAAGTCTCGTTCTCAAGACCGCATAAAAGCGAACCGGTGCAACCAACTGCTCCCTGTGGCAGCTGGAACAGGTCAAGCAGTTTTTTGACACGCGTATGGGCACGCGCAATCCGGGGAATTTCCAGGTCCGGTTTTATTACCCGGCGCAGGTCTTTTGCCGGGATACGCTGGACAAGCCCGGAGTATGCTGGTTTTTCACGCGCAATCTTACCGTAGGCATCCTCAAAATCGTATTTGCGGTACCGCCGGCCGAATGGAGTTACACGACCCCCTTCATCGTCCGGGACATACCGGAGCACGCATCCGATGTCTTTCTCATTGTCATACGTTGATACTGCGTACAGCCAGCCATCCGGGTCTTCCACAAAATCGCGCAGGCGGATTGGCAGCATATGGTAACCTCAGTTTTTAGGATTTCAGGAATTTTTCGATTTCATCGGCGTTTGCGCCGCGACGGACGATTGTTTTTGTCGTGAGATCGACAACCGTGCTTGGTGTCCCGGGCAACCGGCCGCCGTCAATAAGCAGATCATAAGGCACAGTACATTCTTCCGGGGTCTGGGGATCTTTTCCCCCCGAGAGGTTTGCGCTCGTCGCGGTTATGGGCGTATCAAACCGTTCGATGATCTGCTTGGCCATGTCATGTGCCGGCATGCGGATACCGATCAGCCCGGACCCGCCGGTCAGGATACCCGGAAGTATCTTTCGTGCCGGCACAATCACGGTCACCGGCCCGGGCAGGAATTTTGTAATGAACGTTTCCATCGCGCTGTCGATACTAGTGACAGATGCAAGCATCTCAAAATCGGAGACTGCGATTGAGATTGGTTTTCCCAGATCCCTTTTTTTTGCCTCGTAGACCTTCAGGATGGCATCTTCTGAAAATGCATCGGCGCCAAGGCCATAGAGTGTGTCAGTAGGATAGACAATAAGCCCGTCGTGCATCAGCACTGACACAGCCCGGTCAATAATGTCCATTAAAATTCCCTGCCACGGACACGGTTGATATCAAAGACCGCTTTGCTGCTTACGTGCATAACGGCAAACACGCCCGCCTGGATCGGGTCGGTCACAACCAGATCGGCATGATCGGGAACGGTTCCTGCCATTTTGAGTGCGATAACCGGTATACCTGCTTCACGGACCCTGTCAACTGCCTTTGAAATATCGCCGCCCATGATCGACCCGGCAAGCACAAGGATAGATGCACGGGGAAGGCGGGATACGGCATCGACCGCAAGCGCAAGTGTACGTTCACCGACAAGGGGTATGGTATCGACTGATATCCGTTCGCCCCGGATATTATGCCGATCGGCTTCGTTTACTGCGCCAAGCGCTACCTGGGCAACCTGCGCGCCACCCCCGATGATAATAACACGGGAACCGAAAATATCGCCAAAGGGCTGGAATGATTTGACCTCCTTTACTGATTTTATCTCTTTGAGATCAAGTACCAGTTGTTCGCGGTCAGGACCAGGCTCGAATTCAAGATAGAGTTCTCCCATCCCGGCATGCGGGCCGGATTCGAAGATCTCCTGGTTTATCATGAGGACGTTTGCCCCGTGTTCGGCAATTACCGTCGCGATATCCCTCAGCACGCCCCTGGTGTTCTCGGCAATGATCCGCATTGCACAACGTTCAGGTTCCGTGTCCATACTGATGCGATAGCCGGGGATCGAACCCGGGTTAGAAGCTTGGGAAGCTCCTGTCCTGCCGCTAGACTACTATCGCACTTTTGAAATTCTGCTCTATTATATTGCCTTATTTCGGAAATAAATATAGTGTTTGATCAGTGCTGCCTGGCCGGTGATGTCCGGGCGTGTCGATATTTTTAAAAACGGCTGTGCAGCATTATTAAAATACATTCCATGGATGTATTCCCTACCTTGGTGACATATCAAGGTATGGCGAAAACAGAATATGCCATGGTCTGATATCTTAGGGAGTCTTATCCATGAAACCGACACGTTTTTTTTTATCCCTGATGCTTGTTGCGGCATTAGTATTCCTGACGTGCCCGATCCTTGCGGAAACCGGGACTCAAAAGGTGCTCTACGAAACCACATTCTCGACAAATCCCCAATGGACGACCAATAATCCTTCAGGCGATTACTGGGATTCGTTAAAGGAGATGTACCATTTCAGCATTGAGCCAAGTACCGGTAATTATGCATATGCGCCTGAGTTCAATTACGAACGGGGTTCTTTTACTCTTGAATACGATGTTATTCTCGAGCAGGTTGATGAGGGAGCATCATTCCGGCTGGGATTTTCCGGGAAAGATATGAACCGGAATAAAGGCCCGAATGTCGTTACGGAATTTACCAACGCAAAGTATGGCCAGATCATGTGGCTTCATATCATCACCCCGAGTTCAAAACTGGAAGATGTAAACAGTGATACCTCATCATACCAGGGACCAAGCGTGAAATACGCACTCAATACTACCTACCATGTCAAGGTGGATTATAATGCGGATTCGGAGATCGTGACTGAAACGGTTACCGAAAAAGCGACCGGAATTCAGGTCTGGAGTTATTACCTTGCACTCCAGGATACCCTCAAGGACATGAAGCGGATCTATATCGGTTCCGTAGGTGATTATGGGCAGACCAGTAAGTATGCCACCGGCTGGATCGATAATGTACGTCTTACGGTAATAACTGCTGCTGAACCTACAACTCTGTCCACACAATCTACATCTACGCCCATGCCCACGTATTCCAAACGTCCGGTAACAACTGCCACAAAGACGGTCGTTTATACACACATCCCGACAACCACGCCGAAATCTCCTGTATCCGTAATAACCCCCATTGCTGCTATTGGGATTATCGGCGCGTGCATGGTTGTAATGGCGATGCGGAACAGGCGGTAAGAAAAATCCTGTTAAAGATCAATTTTTTTTAGTGACAAATTTATACGCACAAGAATTTCGGTACCGTTGTACTTTTTTAGCACTCCGTCCGTTCGTTTTACAAGCTACGGATTTTTTGCAGATAAAATATGTCGCAGAAGCGGTGTGATATTCCGTAAAAACAAACTGAAATGATAAATATCAGGTTCTTTGAGTTTCAATCTGGCATATCTGGAAAAAAGAGTATTGGATTGGCTTTTCCTGTATGAAGCCTTGGAGGATGTGCATCAGGATTTTTTCTGGCAAAAATGCCAGTTTTTTACCAGCCTGCCGTGCATGGATATTCCCAAAACCACACTTGCAGATATATCCCCGGTTTTTTGTGGAACACGTGGGTTTAAGGGATGTGACAAGTGAGTCAGGGACTATCTTTTGTATGGGTGCGTGGCATTATGGCAGGACTCGGATATTACTGACATACAGGTAATTTCACTGTATGCCGGTACCGGTCCTGCACTTGCGGCAACAATCTCCTGCCCAACCGGAGGGATGTCACCGGGTTCTACGGCACCTGCCGGATGAATGATAAGACCCGTCATGATCAGGAGCAGTGCGGTCCCCATCATAATCTTACCGGTATCCATTCAGGTGCCTCCATTTCCTTCTCTCATGGGTCGGTGACACGCTGATTCTTTTTCTTGCTGTCACCTGATCTCAAAATTACCACCGTTTCCTCATATATTACCGCAATGATATGAGTTAGAGCATTGAACTTTCAGGTTCAACGATAAGAGAAAGGAAGTAAAAAGACACGAACCGGCAAGCCCATATCCTTTGCAGGTGCATAAGGGTTATAGAACGATAAAGCGACGTACTTCTCAGGAACCATATGAACCCGGCTGATAAGTTTCCCACCATAGTTGTTGAAGATACTTCAGAATCACTTGACGAGCTTTCGGAATATCTGGATGTATTGTCCAGCAGCGCCCGGCTTAAGATTGTGAAGTATCTCGAAAAGAAACCCCGTGACGCGCGGGCAATCTCCCACGAGATCGAAACCAGCTATGAAAACACAAAAAAACATCTCGATAAGCTCATGAGCATAGGGGTAATAAAAAAAGAAGCCGGCCTTGGCGCACCTACATCAAAAGGTATTCACCCGGTCTGGCAGTACTCTGTTGTGCCCGGGGGGCTCGAATCCATAATCCGGAGTCTTGGTCTGTTTTCCAGTACGCGTGTCCAGATCATTGGCGGGGAGATCTCAAAGCGGCTGGAATCGGTCAAAAGCACGCTTTCTGAAGAAGTTCTGGGGAACATACCGGCCGCAATTGTTCTTGGGGGCCAGGACGACGGACGTATCTTTTTGTTAAAATCCGAGACGGTCCCTGTCGGGAGAATTGATCCTGAGCGCCCTGCCGATACGATTGGCAATGCGGATTGCGAGCTTTCCGGTACTTATACCGCAGTCACCCGGATATCAAAACCTCATGGAAAGTTTACCTGTAAAAAAAACGTATGGTATTTTGAAGACTGTGGGAGTACCGGTGGGACCGTATTAAACAGCGCTCCGCTTGAAAGCGGTGTACCCGTTAAGGTTCATGACGGGGATCTTCTTGAACTTGCACGAGGCAATGGCGGAGTAAAACTGGTGCTTATTATTCCAAAAAGCAACAAATGAGTAATCCGTATGTATAATGAATAGTGCAGGACTTTGTTCTGACATGGACTGATGAATAAAATTTGGTAAAAAACCGGTTCACCCTGTATGATTTATAATGCGCGGAATTTCCTGTTTTCCTGTGTACTCTTACTGTTTATTGGAGCGGCAGTAATTGCTCCGGTATCGGGAACACAATACACTGTTGCGCCAACCGGGGCAGAGTTTACCAGTATTCAGGATGCAGTCACATGGGCGTCCCCGCTCGATACGATTACCGTTAAAAGCGGGACATATCCGGAATCTGTCAGGATCAACAAAGCGGTGGTGCTGATTGGCGTTGATTCCGGTAGTGGCGCACCGGTTATTGATCCGGGAAAGCGTGGATCTGCTTTTGAGGTAGTCGCAGACGGGTGTAATATAAAGGGATTTACCCTCCAGAACAGCGAGACGATGAGCGGAGTCCTCGTTACCTCGAACAGCAATACGATAGAAAATAACACAATTCGCGCAAATTCTGCGGGTATCAGTCTTGTATCTGCGACCGGCAATACGATCACCGGCAACACAATAACCGACAGCCGCAACGCAGGGATTGTTCTTGAAAATGCGAAAAACAACAGGATCGATGGCAACCGGGTCCTGAAAAATGCCCTTGGAATAACACTTGATGAAAAGTCAACCGCAAACACGATTACCTTCAACACATTTTCAAACACAGAAAATGTCCGGTCAAAAAGTGCTGGTTTACAATGGCAGTCATCCACGGATATGAACTACCAGTACCTGGGAAAGACTTTTGTTTACCGTATTGGTAATTACTGGAGCGATTACAGGGGCACCGATTCGAATTCTGACGGAATTGGTGATACGCCCTATGTTGTGGGAACTGCAGCAAACCATAATATTGAGGATCCTGCTCCGCTCATGGATCCTGTCGAATACTATTCACAGATACAGCCAGCTGCATCAGGCAGTATTTCAATAACACCGCAGATCAGCGTGAGTCCGGGAAGTACTGCACCGGGAACCCATGAACTTTCAGGAAACGGGGAACCTGTGCCAGTACCAGACAACAGTGGCAGCCCCCAGACAGGGCTGTTAGTGCTTGTAATACTTGCAGTTGTCGCGGTTGTTGGCGGATTGCTCGTTGTGAAGTCGCGGAAGAAACCGGTGGTACTCTCACAGGGGGGCACCACATCATCTTTAGAGACACGCCCCCTGTCCATACCTGACCAGCCAACTGAAGAGAAAAAAGGAAAAGATGTTCCGGCGGTAATATCCCAACCTTCCGGTTCAGGATCTGATTCTAAAATACCAGCACTTGAAACTGAAGTAATACCTGCACCAGTAGAAACGCCACCGGCGCCCACCCAGAAATACTATTTCCCCCCGGAACTTGAAAGTAAGTATTCGGATATCCGTCATATCGGCACCGGCGGCGTGGCGCATGTCTTTGCCGCACACCGCAAAACGGATAACCGGCTTGTTGCAGTAAAGATACCAATCAGTTTTGATGAAGTGACCGGCAAATGTTTCTTAAATGAAATTGCCGCATGGCAGACACTCCGGCACACAAACATTGTCGAAGTCCTGGAAGTAAACATCCTGCCGGTTCCCTATGTCGAGATGGAGTATGTCCCGGGTTCCCTTGAAGCGGTGAAAAAACCCCTTCCTGTCTGGAAGGCTGTGCATCTAGTCCATGGTATCGCGGACGGACTTGCGTATGCCCATGCTCACGGGATCATCCATCGTGACATCAAGCCGCACAATATCCTTGTGACCGGTGACTTTATCCCGAAAATCACGGACTGGGGGATGAGTAAAGTGATTGCTACGACAATGCAAAAGTCAAGCGTTGCCGGGTTCTCGCTCTCGTATGCCGCGCCGGAGCAGGTCTCGCCTGCCGAATTCGGAAGGACGGACGTACGCACCGATATCTACCAGCTTGGCGCACTGTTTTATGAACTGGTCACCGGGTCTATTCCCTTTGGCGGGGAAAGCATTGTAGAAGTTGGTAATGCGATTGTAAGGGAAGAGCCGACACTGCCGACTGAATATAACCCGGATGCTGAGGCCGTGGAAAAGATTATCTTAAAATGTCTTGAAAAGAAGCCTGATGACCGGTACCAGACAGCAGACGAGTTGCTGGATGCACTTTCCCGGTACCTGGATGAAGATGATAAATGAGACCTGGTGATTGTTTTGGCTGACGGAAAGATAACCTATGAGCCTGCGACCTGCGGGCATTGTGAAGGAATCGGGTGCACGTATTGTAACAAGACCGGGACGGTTCTTGTCCGGTCACCGAAAAAAACCTGCATCTCCTGTGAGGGTGCGGGATGCATCTATTGTGGGTTTACCGGGTGGGAGCGCCCGAAGGGAAAGTACGACTAATCCTGTAGTTCCGGTTTAACGAAACGAGCCGTCGACCCGGCGTGGCAGTACGCAGTCCTCAAAACGTTTCAGGAAATACCGGTCGGTCATGCCGGCAATGAAATCGCGGACAAGGCCGGCAGGTGTATTTTCGTGAATATAATCCTTATTGACCCACGGGGAATCAGTAAATTCCGTAAATATTTTTGAATTGCGACGGTCCGATTCAAGGTCGTCCAGATAACTTGAGAAGAGAACACGGTACATTGTTTTGATCTTTTCCCTTTCTGCGGTAAGCCTGGGATTATTGTAAATCTGTTTGCGGGAAAATGCCCGCAGGGTTACCAGCGCATGCTCCACGTCAGGGCTGTATGATATGAAGCAGTCTTCTTTAGGCTCACTGTTTTCGAGCAGGTTGTGTATCAGGGTGTCAATGATTGCCCGGTTGTCAATTCCGAGAATCTCTTTACATTCCGCCGGGATGTCATCAATACCGTTAATGAGGCCAACTTCCTGCGCATCCTGGAGGTCGCGCCCGATAAAGGCGATCGTATCGGCAAATTTGACGACACAGCCTTCCAGTGTCATCGGTGCTCCGGACCGGTTTCCTGCTGCATTTGCCTCAACCTTCCGGTCAAATGCCTGCCAGTCCGGGCAGGGTTCCGGTGAGATCCGGACATCATCGGCCTCGCCGTTATGGCAGAGGATCCCGTCAAGGACCTGCATGGTCAAATCCTGGTCCTCGATCCGGTCGAGGAACCTCACGCTCTGCACATTATGGGAAAACAGCCCAATCCCCTGTTCCTCACAGAGTGCCGAAAGGCAGGTCTCTCCAAAATGCCCGTACGGGATATGGCCGATGTCATGGCCGAGTGCGATTGCTTCAACGAGATCTTCATTAAGGCGCAGGCACCGCCCTATTGTGCGGGCAATCTTTGAGACAAGCTGGACATGAATAACCCGGTGGGTGATGTGATCGTTTTCGACGAGATAAAAGACCTGTGTCTTGTCAATGTATCGCGTATATGCCCGGGTGTGGATGATCCGGTCAGCGTCTCGCGAATAGGGGCTCCGGATATCTTCCGGTTTCCGGTTTTTTCTCCGTAGTGCCTGGTCACTCCGTGTGGCAGAGGGGGAAAGCAGGGCTTCGCGTTGTTTTGTGTACTCGAAAATCTGCGACTCGTACCAGTGATCCGGTCTATTGCGAGCACCATTCGATCTCATGCGTTATGTTTTGTTTTTGGGGTCTGTGGCATTAAGTCTGGCGCCATCCGGTACTGGTTCTTATCAAATGCGAAAAAAAGAAAATGCGTCCCCCGGTTCCGCCCGGAAACAAAAATCGTGCAGCATCCGGGAAACTCAAACCTCCCGGCAGATTATGAGCCGGTTAATTTATCCTGTGAATGTCAGGGTTCATCTCCCGTACGTGACATACGTTTCGCCGTACTGCAAAACATGGCCGCCCATAGCCCGTAAAAAGTCATTTTTAGAGGCACCGGGTTGAAGACCAAGTTCGGCATCAAGACCGTAGACTTTGAAGAAATACCGGTGTGTCTGCCCGGCAGGAGGACAGGGACCGGAATACCCGATCTGCCCGAAACTGTTCATTCCCTGGACCATCTTTATCGGGAAAGTAACGACAGGGTCTTTTGGAATTTTTTCCGGGATGAGCCGTGCGAGTTCAATATTCCATGCAATCCAGTGAATAAAGCCTCCTCCCCCGGGGGCATCAGGATCGTTACAGATGATTGCAAGACACCTTGAGTGTTTGACATTCACATCGCCGATTTCAATTTCCGGCGATTTGTCTTCCCCATCACAGGTATAGTCCGCAGGCAGGTTGCCAACAGAAATTTTCACATTCAGGGATTCCATGGTACCTTCACCTCATTTTATCCGGTAATACGCGGCAGGGTTCATAAACATACTGTTTGTCTGCAATCAGAAAACCTGCTTTCGTAAACGATATCGGCCACATACTCATACTGAATCCGGGATCAGTTCCGGATGTGGCAAAAGGATACCTGGAAATTATCGGCAGTCTCATATAGGCCGCTTTAGAAAAAAGGAAAAAATAGTGATAATCTGCCATGACAGACCCCGGCGCCTTTGAAATTATCCCGATAGGTACAATCCATTCACCGTATAAAACACAAAAAGATGCACCCCGGCAGGGCCGGCTATTCGGTGAAGAGTCTGTCATTGAGATCTATGAACCATATGTCTCCGGTCTTTTGGATCTCGAACAGGACAAACATTTTGTCGTACTATACTGGCTTGACCGGGCAGACCGTACCGCTCTTACCGCCACGCCGCCGCATTCTGGTATCGAACACGGGGTGTTTGCCACCCGTTCTCCTCACCGGCCAAATCCGATCGGGCTTTCAATTGTAGATCTTATACGGAGGGAAGATAACCGGCTTGTCGTACGCGGACTGGACGCGCTGGACGGGACGCCGGTTGTGGATATCAAAAGCTACTCTGCCGGGCTTGACTGTGTGCCTGAATAATCCCGCGCTCATCACTCCTGAAAAAATGTGAGTGTCAACTCCGTACATTTATTGTCTTATAAAGCGAATATACGTTGATAAAAGTACCCTATTTGTACACCAGAGGCAACCCATGGCAAAGAAACCCGCCGGTTCTGTACCGGAAAAATCCACAAAAGACACTTGTTCTCACGAATGCTCCAGCTGTGCAACAGCGGGAACCTGTTCCGATAAGAAAAACACCCTCCCCCCCAAGGCAGACATCGATGTAAAGCATGTTATCATGGTACTGTCAGGAAAAGGCGGTGTAGGAAAATCGACGGTATCCGTCAACCTCGCGTATGCCCTTTCCAGTCATGGCTATCATGTCGGGCTTTTGGATCTTGATATGCACGGCCCCAACATCCCCAAGATGCTCGGGATAGAAGACCACAAGCTTGCTACAGTAGGAAACAAGATCGAACCGGTCCGCGTCACCGGGTCGCTTGCTGTCATTTCGATGGCATTCCTGCTGCCCGACACAAGCACGCCGATTATCTGGCGCGGGCCTATGAAGATGGCGGCCATACAGCAGTTCCTTACTGATGTCGAATGGGGACCGCTGGATTACCTTGTCGTGGATCTTCCGCCAGGCACCGGTGACGAAGCCCTCACTATCGCCCAGCTCGCGCCTAATATGCGTGGTGCCGTGATTGTCACAACCCCGCAGGATGTCGCGACGCTTGACTCCAAAAAAGCGATAAAGTTTATCGAAAAAATGGGTCTGCCGGTTATCGGTGTTATCGAGAACATGAGCGGAATGGTCTGCCCGCACTGCGGCGAGGAACTTGATATCTTCGGCAAAGGTGGCGGTAAAAAGATTGCCGAAGAAAACAATGTGCCTTTCCTTGGCGCGATCCCGATCGATATGGACATGCGTAAAGCCGGAGACGAGGGCAGGCCGTTTATTATCCGCCGGAATGACAATGCCACATGGCAGAGCGTCGACAAGGTCATGGATTCACTCATAAAAGTTGTTGAGGGATAGACAGGCATGGACTACCTGCGGATCCTGAGCGGAAAATCTGACCCCCTTCCTGTTTACGAGCTGGTCATTACCTGCCTGGAAAATCCGCAGGCATTTCCCGATCTTCTGGAAATGGTCTACCGCGAAGCCATGAAGCTTGACGATGAGACGCTTGACCGGTTCCGTTTTGCACTCCTGCGTCTCCAGATATATGCAGACATCCACCGGAATGAGGATATGGAAAAAGCGATGCATATCCGCTATGTCTCGCAGGTGCTTGAAAAGGTAGTCTTTGGGACGCTTGTGATGGAACCCCCGGAACCAGAAGCGTCCTGATTTCCTTTTTATGCCACAAGGATATTATCGGGGTAAAATGGCAGGGATGATACATATAAGTGCCCACCCGGCACATATATGATTCAAACTACTCAAGAGATCCAGTGGGACGATTTTTCCCGTACGGAATCTTACGATATTTAAATATCGTTAATTTGGAGATAACAATGACATCACGCATGCACGCCCCGCACACAACATGCCCGGGCTGTCAGGAAGAAGTTTTTCTTGATGAGCTTGTGGGCGGCAAATGCCCGCTGTGCGGTTGTTCACTGGAAGATTTTGAAGAGTCAATTGGCGAGTATGAGGGGGTCATCGATCGTTCAGACCTTTCGTGGCTGATCTTCAATTATTTTGTTTTCAAGAAATTCGTCGACCTCGGAGTTCCTCCATCGCAGATCATGGAGTTTGTCTCCGGTTATGAGGATAATGCCGACAAGCCGCCTGAGGAATGGACAAAGACGGAGTTTACTCTTGAACTTCCGATGCAGTTTATTGACCGGATCAGGGTGAAGCGGTGCGCAAAGTGCAACCACCTCTTTATCCGGGGCGGACGAAAGCAGATCGTTGGCGACATGCGTCATACAACGGTGAATATCCGTTACATATGCGACCGGTGCTGATTTTTTTTACCGGTTTTTCCCTTTTTTTTATTTTTATTAACGAGCTGTAAGGGTGAATAGTGCCCGTTTCAAGGTCTGGTGCAATACCCCAAATTTTACTTCAGCCGACAGGAAGGAGTACCGTTCATATATATTGTTCCGGTTACTGTTTTCCTGCGGTCAACCGGCCACAGGCAATGTCCCTGCACATATGGCAAAGGGGGGTAGCCCCCCTCATTAAAAAAAACAGGGACCCCCCTCCCCCCCCAACCAACTTTTTAGAGAACTGAAAGCCACCCCCACCCAATCGTTCATGTGGAGGGGGTCACCTTTTTTGCCTGTGGGTGGGGGTGGCCCTCAGTGCAATGTGGATCAAGGGTGCCCCCCATACCTCCTGTTCGCGTTCCTGAAGCAAAGCAGGACACCCCCCCACCATCAGCATTGGGAGGGGGCCCCTCAAAATTCCAGTCCTAAAACCTTTGCTTCGCGTGGAGGCTCCGTCGTGATCACAGGCCACCCGCACCAAACCGTTCGTGTGGAGGGGGTCACCTTTTTTGCCTGTGGGTGGGGGTGGCCCTCAGTGTAATGTGGATCAAGGGTGCCCCCCATACCCCCTGTTCGCGTTCCTGAAGCAAAGCAGGACACCCCCTCCACCATCAGCATTGGGAGGGGGGGCAGCCTGTTCTAAAAAAAAGTTTTAACAGGGCTGATTCGTTATTTCATTTCCGCAATGATACCACTATGATAATCCCGATAATGACAAGAGCGGCAAAACTGATAATCAATGGCAGGATAAGACCATACAGATTTTCTGCAACCGGTAATTCAGGTTGAATATTCAGCGTGGCAGGTGTTGCTATACGGTATTCAAGAATAGTAAGCATCGCGGTTGCTTTTGCGGATGTAGTATATTTCTGAACTCCTGCTGTTACAAAATAATTCCCTGCCGGAAGACCTGGAGCATCGAGTGTATATGTCCACTGGTTTAAATTGCTCCCCCGCTCAACCGGGACAGTTCGCGACGTAAGCAGTTCGTCTGATGTCGCATTCCTGATCTCAACTGTGAGCATGTTCTCGGGACCGACATTTGTTGTCCCGGTGATCATAATCGCTTCACCGGTCGCCTGGTCTGGCAGTGTCATGGAACTGCTGTCACTGATACGGTTAAAACGAATCTGCGGTTCCTCAACGTAGAAATAACTGGGTGTGAAAAAATCATCTGTTCCGGAGCGTTCTGATGCGTTTACTATCTGGGAAACAACGGGATCAATATCTGCCCGGAATGATGATTTCAGGCCGATATTCGTAATGACTTTTCCCATATGTGCAATCCGTATCCCATCGCTCCAGAAAAGCGGTGTAATCTGGTTACTTTTGTCAGTTCCGGGATCCTGGATTAAAAATGCATATTTTCCGCTGGAAAATTTATTGGATTCTTCGGGTTTTATCACAAAAGTGTAGTTGCCTTTTTTATCCGGCGTAGCCGACTTTATATCAAAATAATTCCGCCCGATGATCCAGAGAGTGACAGAATCATTCTGCGCACCGGTTCCCGTGAGCGTAACCGTATCGGCTTTTACAATATTCTGCGGGCCGCTGCTTGTTACGGCAGTAAGTGCGGCAGATGCCGGCAGGCTGAAAAGTACGAAAAACGCAAGCAGGATTACGATAGTGGTCCCTTTTTTCATGTATCATCTCTTATTGGCAGTCATTTCACCGGCCGAATAATCGCGTATGTAAATTGGGGGGTGTTGTGTCATAACATTAACCCAATTTTAGTATTTTTGATGGGATACGATTTTTTTTGGTTGCATTCTTCCGTGTTATGCAAGTAATATCAATTTAAAAAAGTGATATCCTTTCCTGTTGTTCATTTCCGGATATCAATAGGTCCGGCCGACAAGCGTGGCCTTTCCTGGTTTTTTACAGATAATACAAGATCCGTCCGTTGCCTTGATGTAATCTGAACGTACCTCGGTTCCAAGGAGGCTGGAATTTGCTTTTTCCTCGATTGCCTCACCGCAGTTGCGGTCCCCGCACCAGTGAACAACCGCGACTTTTCCCTCGTTAAGAGCGGAATTCAAAGTATCCAGTGAATCAACAGCACAGAGATGCGACTGCGTGTGCTCTGCAGCTTTTGCCCGGATGTCATCAGCGATTTCTGAAAGAACCTTTTTTGTATCTTCAGCTGCTGACGCAAGTGAAATGGTGGTCTTACCTCCGCACCGCTTAACCGCCATTGCTTTTCCGGCATCGAGATCTCTTGGCCCAAGTTCAAGCCTTAAGGGGACGCCCCGGAGTTCCCACCAGTAGTATTTCGCGCCCGGCCGCATATCACGGGTATCCAGTTTCACCCGGAGACCCCCAGATTCAAGATCGCTTTTTAGTTTCTCTGCGGCGGCCATAACATCGTCGTGACGTTTCCCGATAGTAATCGGCACGATCACGGCCTGCAGCGTGGCAACCGCCGGTGGGAGGATAAGCCCCTTGTCATCTCCATGGACGGAGATCAGCGCAGCAATGCACCGCTCCGAGATCCCATAACAGGTCTGGAACGCAATCTTCTGCTCGCCGTTCCTGTCCTCATACTGGATGGAAAATGTTTTTGAGAAATGGTCCCCGAGATGGTGAACGGTCCCGATCTGGAGGGTTTTCCCGTTTGGCATGATTGCGTCAACTGCGATTGTATAATCAGCGCCGGGGAATTTGTCCCAGTCAGGGCGTTTTGAGATAATGATCGGGATGCAGAGGTTATGGTAGAATTCTTTTGTGAGCGCAATTTCCGATTCTACCTGTGCCTCAGCCTCGTCCCATGTCGCATGAACAGTATGCGATTCCATAAACGAGGTGATCTCGCGGGCGCGGATCATCGGGCGGGTCTGTTTTGTCTCGTACCTGAAGGTATTAACGACCTGGTAGATTTTTATCGGGAGATCTGCATGGGACCGCACCCAGAGGGCAAACATCGGATAGATGGCAGTTTCGCTTGTCGGGCGGAGCGCCAGTTTCACGTCAAGGGGCGTTGTGCCGCCATGTGTCACCCAGTAGACCTCGTTTTCAAAGCCCTTGATATGCTCAGCCTCTTTCATGAATTCCTGCTCAGGAATAAGCAGGGGAAAGAGCGTCTCATTATGATCCCGGTCAAGCAGTTCACGCAGGTGCGTATAAACAAATTTGCGGATCGCAAAACCGTACGGGAACCAGACGTAGAGCCCTTTTACCGGGTAGCGGACATCCATAACCTCCGCACGCCACAGAAGTTCGTTGTACCATTCGGAAAAATCTACTTTTTTTGGCAGGGCGCCCGCATCCTCGTCCATTAAAAATCCTCTTAAGCTACCAAATGTATGACTGCCGGCGTAATAAAAGCCTCGACAAGTGCCGCAACTGCAACAAGGGGCAGCACGTACAGGAGGAAGAGCCGGGCGAACCGTCCTGCATCGGCAGCAGTGTCGGCACGCCCATACCATTCATACATAAGCGACTGGGCCATAAGAAATCCAAGCGCTCCTGAAATAAGGAATGCGGGGATCTCAAAAATACCGTGGGGAACAAGGGCAGCGGCAATAAAGAGTGCCGAATGGCCGTGGCTGATAATCTCGGTGACTGCGCCTATTACGATCCCGTTCAGGCACATGATGATAAGGGTGAGAATACCAAAAGATGCGCCGCCAAGGAAAAGCAGGATGCATGCTTCCAGGTTATTTGCAAAGAGCTTGGCGCACATATCCACGGGATCGTTTACCGTGATCTGGCCGGCGACCTCTTTCTGGAATAACGTGAGGAGATCTTCACCTATTGAGGGATTGGATATTGTACCTACCCACCCGACGCACATCGCGGCAAGAAAAAGAAGAGCTGTAATTATGACGGTCCTGCCAAGGGATTGTGTACCCGGGAGTTCAGGTGAACCCGGATCAGACATATAGTACCATCCGGATCATATCCCTTATCCCCGGGGCAAGTCCGACAACAATCATTGCGAGCAGTACCAGGTGCCAGAATGCCGGGTTCGCCTCCTTACGATACAACTGCATAATATAAATGGCCGGGAAGAGGACGACAAGCTTGAGCGGGAACATGACAAATGCGGTGCCGGTCATTTCAATAAGGTTCGAACCGACCACGTGCTGTTCAATGTAATTGATGGCCGGGTGGAATGTAAGGCCATAACTTGTGGCACTGGCATCCAGCATCTGCCCGAAAATCAGCACAAGATAGAGCGGATCATTGACGTATTGCCATTTGAGGAGATATCTCATGCAGGCCCATACAAGCACCGTTGCCGTAATTGCCATGAGCGGGATTATGGTGAGAATAAAGAGATCGATGCAGGTATGTTCCATACCCCATGAGAACAGGATGAGTGTGATGACAAAAACTGCCATGCAGCCGATAAACGCGTAAAACGGCAGGAACTCTTTAATTAGTCCGTTTTTCCGGAGGGTGCCGCCGACAAAGATCATCCCCAGCGTAAAAAAGAACAGCAGGAAATAGATCGGGGGGGTAACAATCAGGTACTGCCAGTCCCCGGTTACCATGCCGGCATCCTGTATGACGCGGAGCACTCCGCCAAGCACGACATACGGAATAGTTGCAAGGATAAACCCGGAATCAAGTTTTATTCCGCGTTCCGATAGCCATTTGGAATCTGAAAACCAGCGGTAAATCAGGTAAATGCCAATAATTAAAAAAATCGCGTAGGTGAGTGTTTCAACAATATTATATGGCTCACCATACTTGACGGGATCGATGTAATATTTGTATATGAACTCACTAATCATTCATAATACCGATGAGCCCGGATGCTATAAAAGTACTCAAAGAGAAGGTCTTTGACAAGTCCAAGTGGATGCAGTTACCCCGTGATGTTGTGATTGGTCACGATGTCCTGCCTCAAATCCTTCCGGTATGCGAAGACCTCAAACTGGGCAAAACCGCTCTTTTGATATCCGGTAAAAGTACCATGCAGCGGGCAGGAAAAACTGTCGGGGATTTGCTATCCCGTGCCGGTACCGTAAAAGTCTTCATTGCCGAGGAGATCAGCCCGGAAATTATCCGGGAAGCAGAGGGTGCATGCCAGGGCACAGATTTTGTTATCGGGGTTGGCGGTGGCCGGGTTATCGATACTGCAAAGATCGTTTCATACAATACAGACCGGCAGTTTATTTCAATCCCGACAGCGGCATCCCATGACGGCATCGCATCCGCCCGGGCATCGGTGCCGACCGGGGAAGGTAATGTTTCCCTGGAGGCTCATCCCCCTCTTGCGATCATAGCGGATACCGGTATTATTGCATCCGCTCCCCACCGGCTCCTCGCTGCCGGGTGTGCTGATATTATTTCCAATTATACGGCTATTCTTGACTGGGAACTTGCACACCGGATAAAAGGCGAACCAATGAGCGAGTATGCGATAGCTCTCTCTAAAATGACCGCTGAAATCCTTGTCAGAAATGCAGATCTTATAAAACCAAACCAGGAGGAGTCTGCATGGTTTGTCACAAAAGCACTTGTGTCAAGCGGGGTTGCGATGAGTATCGCGGGGTCATCCCGCCCGGCAAGCGGAGGGGAACACAAGTTTTCTCACGCTCTTGACCGGCTTGCCCCAGGAAAGGCGCTGCACGGCGAAAGCTGCGGCATCGGGACGATCATCTCGATGTACCTGCACGGCGGGGACTGGCGGGGGATCCGGGAGTCCTTAAAAACAATCGGTGCCCCGGTGACACCGGAAGACGTTGGCATCAGTGACGAAATTGCCGTTGAAGCACTCATGATGGCAAAGACTATCCGCCCGGAACGCTTTACAATCTTTGATATGGGTATCACCAGGGACTCTGCGGAGAAACTTGTCCAGATGCTCTATTCGGAATAAATTTTGGTAACGACAACCACTGGAATTGTACCATGGCAGATACAAAAACAAAAGTAACGCTCGTCGGAACGGTCCTTGCAAAACCCGGCAGCGAGTTCATTTACGAGGGCGAGTCCCCGGAATGCAGTACCTGCAAGGTCAAGAAGGCGTGCAATAACCTGAACCGGGGCCACCGGTACCGGATTGTCACGGTCAGAGGCACCCATCATGAATGTGCAGTCCATTATAATGGCGTGACTGCTGTTGAGGTGACGGATGCCCCCATCACTATGCTTATCGGTGCTGACATGGCGATAGTGAACTCGAAAGTAAAAGTTGAATTTTCCTGCAACAAGTCCGACTGCAGGAGTTTTCCGCTTTGCAGGCCGGATGGGATAGTTGAAGGAGAAAAATACATTGTTGCTGATGTGCTTGGCAATGCATCAGATATCTGCGGTAAAGGACGGGCGCTCAAGCTCGTCGAGATTAAACCCGCATGATCTTTTTAAAAAGTGTACTTTTTTTTAAACCTGCCGGTTCTCTTTTTGTGTATCCATACGGCCTAAAAAGAGAGCATCGGCTAACTTCGTGATCTTAGTATAGTCTTCAAGTACCAAAGTCCATCGTTCTGGCACCGATCCGATCCCCCAGAATGCTCCGGCAAGCGCCCCGCAACAGGCCCCCACCGTATCCGCATCACCGCCGAGATTTATTGCTGACAAAACGGCGTTCTCGAATGTATGTGCATTCATAAAACAGAAGAGTGCCGCGTGTGCACAGAGTACTGCGTCAAGCGAAGGTTCGGGATGGTGCCGTTTGTAACTCCCGAGCATGGCAAGGACTTCCTCGTCCCTGCAATATGAGCGGGCATGGCAGAATGCCCGGGTCCTGGAGATTCCCCGGCACATATCGGCGGCCATCATATTGAGCCACGCTGAGCAGTGAGCGGCTGCCGGATCGTAGTGCGTAAGCTGGGAGCATTCAAAACTTATGTCATATACCTGGCAAGCCGGGTAAAAGATCCCAAGAGGAAATCCCCGCATAACACTTCCGTTGCTCCTGCTGCCATGATGGCGCAGGTGCACGAGTCTTGCGGCACGCTGCGGCACGGTACCGGAACGCACTAGTTCAAAAAATGCTGATGATGTAGGGCCGTACCATTCCGGACGATTTTTGTACCCGGAAAGTAACCGCTTTACAAGGTCATTCTGGTTAAATCCCCTGCATGCAACAAGCGATTCAGCGACTGCCATTGCCTGCAGTGTATCATCTGTATACTGGCCGGCATTCCGGAAATGGCGCCCTCCGGGCCGCATATTTGTCAGCCACGCTTCAGGTTGCGGAGATCCTTCCAAAGGCGCACCCAAAGCGTCCCCAATAGCGAGTCCTGCCAGTAATCCCCTTGGGTGAAGGTATTCTCTTATAAATCTCACCAATAAGGTATATCTGCCGTACCGAAAAAATAACTTTTTAGTGAGAAGGCGATAGTGTGCAAAAAGAAGAGTTACTGCATCTGCATATGCTGATGGTACACATCAGAAAGTATTACGAGAACACGACAAACGAAGAAATTGAAACAGAACGTTATAACGCTCTCGATATATCGCCGGTGCATATCCATAAGGATAAAAAAGCCCATAAGGATGCTCTTCTTACACTTGGCGAAGAGATCGTAACTCATATCAACGGCCACCACCCTGTGCATGTGGTGAACTATTCTCCTGAAACTGCAACCGCCCCGACACAGGCAGCAGTCGAACATTAATTGTCATGGATGAGGCACTGGCATTACGGGAGATTATCTCCCGCATTCTTTCCCTGCCTCCCGGTGACAGTGGAATTGTTGCTGTAAAAATTGATATCTGCCGGAAATACCGGTTGAATGCTGTCCCCAAGAATTCGGCTATATTAGCGGCAGCGTTTCCGGATGAACGGGAAACACTTCGCAGGATCCTGCTGGTCAAGCCCACCCGTACCCTTTCGGGAGTTGCTCCGGTTGCGGTGATGACTTCTCCTTACCCGTGCCCCCACGGGAAATGCCTGCCGTGTCCTGGTGGGCCGGAACACCCGTTTGGATCGCCACAGAGTTACACAGGTGAAGAACCGGCGGCAAAACGGGCACGGGAACACCTCTACGACCCGTTCGCGCAGGTCCATGCCCGGCTGGGGCAGTTCGAGACTCTGGGCCACCGGGTTGAAAAAGTGGAACTGATTGTGATGGGCGGGACAATGACTGCCCGTCCTGTCGAATACCAGCATGAGTTTGTTGCCCGTTGCATCGAGGCGATGAACGTCTATCCCGGGGATACGCCAGCTCCGGAAGTGCCGTCCGTTGCGGCAGTTGAAGCGGCAAATGAAACTGCTGATGTACGGTGCATTGCGATCACGTTTGAGACCCGCCCGGACTGGTGTAAAAAAGAGCACATCAACCGGATGCTTGAACTTGGTGTCACGAAAGTTGAACTTGGCGTCCAGCATGTCGATGACGAGATCCTCCTGTTCAACCGCCGTGGCTGCACTGTGGCAGATACGGTTGAAGCAAACCAGCTCCTGCGGAATGCAGGTATTAAAGTTGGTTTCCACATGATGCCAAACCTGCCGCATTCGACAATAGAGATCGACCGGGCAATGTTTGAGACGATCTTCTCTGACTCCCGGTTCAGGCCGGATTTCTTAAAGATATACCCGACACTTGTTACGCCCGGTTCCGAGATCGAGGACCTCTGGAAAAAGGAGGAATACGCCCCGTATGATGAAGAGCATCTGATTGATCTTATCGCATATGCAAAATCGCTCATCCCGGAATACACGCGGCTTTCCCGGGTGCAGCGGGATATCCCGGCAAAACTGATCGTGGCCGGCTCCCGGCACTCCAATTTCCGGCAGCTGGCACAGAACCGTCTTACCGCGCAGGGCCGGCGCTGCCGTTGTATCCGGTGCAGGGAGATCGGCCGTCTGCCGTCTGATGTAGAACCTGAAATCCAGGTATACCGGTACGAGTGCTGCGGGGGTACGGAACATTTTATTTCCGCAGTTGCAGGCGATTCACTTATCGGGTTTGCCCGGCTCCGGTTCCCGTCATCTGTGTTCCGCGCGGAACTTGAAGGCGCCGCTCTTGTCCGCGAGCTCCATGTCTATGGCAGTCTTGTCCCGGTGGGATTAACCGCGGAAGACTCCGAAGAATGGCAGCATCGGAACTTTGGGCGGATTCTCCTTTCCCGCGCCGAGGAGATTGCACAGTCCGCCGGGTTCAGCCGGATGGCTGTCATGAGCGGCATCGGTGTCCGCCCCTATTACCGGAGACAGGGATATGAACGCCTTGGCCCCTATATGGTAAAGGAGATGTCATGAACCCGGCAACCACGGAGTTTGTGCGGCAACGGTTCACCGAGTATTACCGGAAAGCAATGCTTGTCTCCCCGTCATCGCTTGAGCAGCGGGAATGGGGATTTGTCCTTTTTAATCCCGGTGGTACTGAGATGCGGATGCGCCGGCACATCGCATTTCCCGACCGTGAAGGACTCTTTGATTACATCAGGAACCTCGTCCCTTCGCATATCTATTATTCGAGTGCCTATTACGAGAAACCGGATGCGCCCACCATGAATGAAAAGGGCTGGTGCGGGGCAGACCTGATCTTCGATCTTGATGCGGATCATATCGTAAAAGGACCGTACGACCAGATGCTTTCCCGGGTAAAGACCGAGACGGAAAAATTACTCGCCATGCTTACCGATGAACTTGGAATCGACCCAAAACAGATCGAACTGGTCTTTTCCGGCGGGCGGGGTTATCATATACATATTCGCGATCTTGCTTACCGCGGGTGGGGCAGCGCCGAGCGGAGAGAACTTGTGGATTATATCTGCGGTATCGGCATTGATCCGGCGGCAGTCCTGACATCCGGCCCGGCATCATCCGGTTGGCCGGTCCGGTTCCGCGAGGCACTCATTGATTATCTCACATGGATCGGCAGCCTCGACGCGGAAGAGGCAATGAAGTACCTTACTTCTCTTGAGGGTGTCGGGAATGATTCTGCGGCAGCTTTTATAAAAAGAAGGGAAGAGATGATCGCCGGTCTCCGCGGAAAGGTTGACCCGACAATCCTTAAGGACAGGGTGATAAAGGCAGTCGTGCAGGAGACCGCAGGAGAGTTCCGGAAACGCCTGAATGACCGGGCTGCGCTTGCAGACGAACCTGTTACAACTGATATAAAACGCCTGATCCGGATGCCGACCTCACTTCATGGCGGCAGCGGGATGCGGGTGCAGCCCCTTGAAGTGCGTAACCTCCATGAGTTTGACCCGCTTGTCGATGCCGTGGTTTTTTCAACACGGGATGTAAAAGTGGATTCGCGGTTCCCGCTTTCCATGCCTATGCTTGGAAGCACTTATCAGATCCAAAAAGGGATCTCTACAGTACCTGAGGCTGTAGCAGTCTTCCTCTGCTGCCGCGGCATCGCGGAAATTGCATAAAAGAATAATCACCTTCGGGTACCTGCCATGGGATTTGATGATCTGCGCAGCATCCTGCTCTCCGAGCGCGAAACCGGCAAACTCCTCCAGATAGCCCCGGACATCTTCG
>DAOQAA010000022.1:0-30882 GCA_035353675.1 Methanoregula sp.
TCCGGAGAGGATCCTGGCTTATGCACAGAAATGGTTATATGTGTAAAATCAATTCAGGATATCACAGGGAGAATTCGCGATGAAGATTTTTTTCTACAATTAACGGTATTGCACTCATGATACACCTTTCTTGGCTGCACTACCCGTTTAATGCAAATAACTGTCAAATCAAAAAAGTATAAAAAAATATTTTTGAACCGTGATTTACTTCAGTTTTGCAAGACCTTTCTGGAGGTCATCGCAGTTGCCGGATATTTTTTTGCAGGCTTTCTTAATGATGTTCAGGGGGTTTTTCTTGGAATTCTTGGTTGTTACCAGCAGTTCCGGTTCCGAAAACTGGAATTCTATTGTGTATTTTGCTACATCCACGTCCGGATCGGTGAGGATTTCCTCAACAAGGGCGTTCATGAACGTGTGACCCTCCCCCTGGATGACGAGTCGCGCCTTGTCTTTTTCGAGCTCAAGCACTTTAACAATCATGCACCTATGTTTGGGAACCTGTGAACTATTAAATTATGGGTGAGTATGGCAGCTTGCTGTTACAAGATCCCGATCATGATCATTGAAAAGGTGGTTTCTTTTAAATCCGGGGATATCCCTCCTGATAAGAATTGCATGAACCAGTGGGGGCATACTGGCCGCTTTTTACAGACGATATCCTTTCTTTAAAATACAAAATTACCCTCACTGACCCCCTCAGGAGGTGGCACGACCCTGTTGTATTCCCGCCATATTTTGCCACGGTTTTCGAATTAGTAAATAATAAGGGATTATTTCTGATACGTGGCCTGTAGGGGGTCAGTGGGGGTAAAAGTGTTTGGCCGGCCACAGTCTTTGTCATACTATGCAACAGATGTTCGTATCCCCCGGCAGCCGGGATGCTGACAAGGGATTAAACTGGTGCGAATGAAGGGACTATATATTAAAAAGGGATTTTCAGCAA
This sequence comes from Methanoregula sp., assembly GCA_035353675.1. Lineage (GTDB taxonomy): Archaea > Halobacteriota > Methanomicrobia > Methanomicrobiales > Methanospirillaceae > Methanoregula. The sequence continues at coordinate 944 of DAOQAA010000022.1, forward strand.
GCCGTTTTTTTAGAAAATTCAAAGACGTCGCCATCAGCGGCAAGGTGCGGGTATTCCCACGGCATCACGTGGCTGATGTGGACGCACCGGAACGCTTTTGCATGCAGGCTGTCGGCAAGTGTGCATGCATCGAGATAGTTCATGTGTTTTGTAATGGTTAAGTTTGATGGGACGAGTGCATCAAGAAGGAGGAGGTCAAGATTTATGAGCAGGTCAAGGCTTTTTTGTGGAATATCCCGGTTGGTATCTGAAGTATAACCTACCCGGACTCCTCCGGCTTCAAATACAAAACCGCAGGTGTATGCAGGGGGATGTTTTACGAGAATTGGCGTGATAGTTATCCCAAAGAGGTTGAATGGCACATAGGGTACTACGGTTATCCGGTCAAAGTCAAGGAACCGGAACGTCTCCCCACAGTAACGGATCACCGGTTCGGCAGCATAGACCGGGGGTATTTTCTGCACCCGGTAAAACTCGCCAAATCCCATGAAATGATCGTAGTGCCCGTGTGTCCAGAGCACCGCATCGATATGCGGGGAACCGCTTTGGAGGAGCTGCTGCCGAAGATCCGGGGAAGAATCCACGAGAATGTGGTGCCCCTCATTTTCTATAAGAATGGATGTCCGGAGCCGGCTTGTACCGGTCTCGTGCGCATGCAGGCACTGGGGGCAGGTACATCCGATTTTAGGGGTACCTATGGCGTCCCCGGTACCGAGCAGTGTGAACTTCATCCTACATCCAGTTCAGGTTCCGGATTGCTTCACGGTTTTTGACCGTGCGGATTCCTTTTTCAAGGTCTTTGCTGTTAATAGCCTCGCGTTTGTCCATAAGCGCCGAAAGGAGCGCCTCTTTTACCATCAGGCGGATGTCCGCACCTGAAAATCCCTCGGTCATTGCTGCCATCTCCTGGTAATCGCAGGTGCAGGACATGGATGAGGTGACATTTTTAATAATCTCTTTTCTCATCTCTTCGCCGGGCAGGGCAAACTCGACGACTTCATCAAACCGTCTCCATGCAGCTTCATCAAGCAGCTGCGGGTGGTTGGTAGCGCCGATTAACAGGACACCGTTTTTGATCAGGCTCATCCGGTCGATATTTTTCAAAAGCGCGTTTACAGCGCGTTTCATCGCGCCATGGTCGTCACCGACCCGGCTCTTTGCGACAAAATCGAATTCGTCAATGAAGAGAATCGACGGCGATAGTTTCTTTGCAAGTTCGAAGATCTTGTCGATATTTTTGGAAGTCTCTCCAAGATACTGGGACGTGATCATCGAGAGCCGGACTTCGAGAACCGGCATGTGCATATTGTGGGCCATCGCAAGAGCAAGCGAGGTTTTCCCGGTGCCTGGCGGGCCAACGAAGAGAAGTTTACCTACCTCGTAGATCCGGTGGCGGTTGAGGAAATCCCGGTGGTTGAGTGCATGATGAATTTTATTGATAATTGCAGTCTGCTCCGGGGTACAGATGAGATCCTCCATCCGCTGCTCAATCTCATCCGGGGCGCTGACAATCACAAGATCAAGAGCCGCCCGTATTTTGTCGTCTTCCCCGATCAGTTTGGAGATTTTTGCATCAAGACTTGCTTTTGTGTCTTCATAACGCGGATTTACACTCCGTACATCCTTGTAGGAAATTCCGGTACCATTAAAAGATTCAAAGAAAAATGCAAGTGCCGGGTTCTGCCCGATAAACGGCTTTCCTCCCTGCGCAAGGAACCATTCGGCTGCCGGTTTCAGGGTAGTAATTTTCAGGCGCTGTCCGAAATCCTCGTATGAAACAAACGGATTTTTTGAGATCTTTTCATGTGCATCCGAAATATCAAGTGATCGTTTAATCAAACCGTCACTGACGTATACCGGGCGCTTGATGTTTTTGGTATCCCCAGAACAAAACATCTCCCGGCACACCGGTGTCAGGTCATTGAGATCAAGTGCAGGGTTCTGGTTAAAAATTTCTGCAGTCAGCAGGACTTCCATTATACGCAGGCTTTCCAAATCTCCGGACATATCTGTAACTTTTAATATTCGACGCCTGAATCTTTATATCTATCCCATCACCGGGTCGTCACAATGCAGCCATCGGCAGTTACGATCAGGGTATGCTCGTGCTGGGAGACAAGTGAGCCGGGGATATCTGAAAGGACCGGGTAACCGTGGACTATCTGGGATTTAACGAGACCAAGAACAGCGAGTTCTTTCTTTTTATCATTCAGCCAGCGGCGGGAGAAAGGAAGACCGTTACGATCTTTGATCTGGTCCATGACTGCGCGGGCTGCAGGCATCCGAACGGGTTTTTCTGCGATTTGTGAATAGATCTCAACCCGGGTTTTTTCTCCGACCCGCCCGCTTCCGGTTGTGGCAAACGGTTCGATTGCAAAAGCCATGCCTTCTTCAAGCACCGTGCCGCCATTGATGGCGATGTTTGGAATTGTCGGGTCCTTGTGAAGCACAAACTGGTCAAGACCATGGCCGGTAAGGTTTGCAATGGGCCGGTATCCCCGGCGTTCGATCTCGTTCTGGACAACTGCGCCAATCTCTCCGGCTGTAACCCCGGGCTTTACCGTACGGATTGCCGCTTCGAGTGCTTCGCGGGATGCCTCAAGAAGAAGTGCATTGTGCCCAAGGTCAACGGTGGTTGCAGTATCCGCAATATAACCGTCAATCTGCACGCCGAGATCGAGTTTAACGACATCTCCTTTTGCAAAAATACGGTCGTCTCCGGTTGACGCTGTATCGTGCGCTGCGTCTTCGTTTAAAGAGACATTGAGCGGGAAGGCAAGATCTGCACCTTCGTTTTTCACCCGGGTTTCTACTAATTCAACCAGTTCGAGATATGACCTGCCCACCCGGATCTCCTGTGCGCTTTCTTTTAAAATGGTGGCGGCAAGTTTTCCTGCAGCCATGTATTTTTCAAGTATTTCATCCTTCATACAATCAGGGACTCCTCAAATTTCGTGAAATCCATAAATTTTTTAGCGCGGACAACTCCCATGTCTTCGAGCCTGACTCCCCCAATTTCAGGATAATAGAGTCCCGGTTCAACAGTTACAACATAACCCTGTTCAAGTTTCCCACCGGTCGGCCCCATTGTGGGGAACTCGTGTACCTGGAGCCCGACACCATGGCCGAGATTGTGGATGAATCCCCGGGTATCGCTTTCGTATCCCCTGCTTTTGAAATAGTCCACGACAGCGTTATGGGCATCCGCGCCCGGCACTCCCGCTTTTATGATGGAGATTCCGATTTGTTGTGCCTCTTTTACTGCATCGTACATGTCAATAATCTGCTGGTCGGGTTTTCCCTTTGAAATGGTCCGGGTCATATCGGCATAATACCCGGAAGTTTCGTCCCGCGGGAACATATCGATTACAATTGGTTCATGGGGCCGAAGGGGGCCGCTCCCGATGATATGTGGAAACGCGGTATCCTTTCCGCACGAGATAATAGTTTCAACCGCCCGGCACCCGTCATCCATGAGATGTTTGTGCATTTCTGTCCGCACAACTTCTGAAGTGAGCGGTGCGCCGTTGTGGTAAAGGATGCCTTTTTTTTCTGTTGCATGGCTGATGAGTGCAATTCCCAGTGCCATTGCCCGTTCGGTTTTCTTCTGGACGGTTTGTATGAACCTGATTTCCTCGGGCGTCTTTTTTGCCCGCATCATGTCAACCGTACCATCATCGACAATCACCCGGGCAGATTCTTCAAGTGCGCGAAGGAGCGCAGCGGGAAGGTCCGGTGAGACCCGCAGGGTTTTTCCGGTCTGTCCTGCAATCATCTGCGCGGTTGCTTTCCATGGATTCTTCTCTTTTTTTATGATCTCTGGAAGACCCGCCTGAATACGTGTCATTACAGCAGCGATCGATTCGCGGGATGCCCGCTCGGCTTCCATCTGGGGGACAATAATAGTCCCGGGCTGTCTGTGCCGTTTGAAAAAAACAAACGAGTCATGCATCACAAACCTGGAAAGGTACCGCATCGTTGCGTCCTCTCCGCCGGCATAGTGCACAAAGGCATCTGCCCCGCACTTTTTCATTGCAGCGTCCAGTGGATCCATTGCCATATAATTACGCGCTGAAACGTCAAGTACTTTTATTCCCGGATTGAAACGTACGGGTGATGGACGAAACTGCAAAAGATCAATTCAGGTGGAAATTTTACAGTCTGGCCCTCCAGCTGAATGCAATTATCCTGCTTGTGGCGCTTTCGGTGCTGGCTCTCTTTCTTGTTCCGGTGCCGTACCGGTTTCCCGCGGTTGCCATCATGCTTGTTGTCGCGCTTATCCTTTCATGGAACTTTATCAGGAAATACCGGATGACAAAAGCATGGCTTCATGAACATTGAAGATCAGGTTACTGTATACGATATGGAAGGGTTCGGCGAAGACACCATGCTCCAGAAGATGAAGGATGAAATTGAACTCTTAAGCCGGCACATTGAGGTAGCCCGGACGGTTGCAGAGAACCAGCCGATTGGGATTATGAAACTTGCCGAGATCCTTGACCTTCCTTCGCACCGGATACGGTACTCCCTTCATGTGCTTGAGCAGCTGGGGTATATCCGCGCGTCTTCGGAGGGAGCTGTTGCAACCGAACGGACACGGGAACTTTTTTCGCATTTAAACGAGGATCTGGACGATATCATCCATCTCGTGAATGATATGAAAAAATACGGCCCCCGTTAGTCCCTTCTCGCCTTTTTGTATTCTTGGAGTTTGTCCAAACCCTTTGGGCATTCGTTACCTTTAAAAAGACTTACAGTGAACCTATTAAGGCACAGAGGATTGTTGCCGCCATAACTCAGTTGGTAGAGTGGCTGGCTGTTAACCAGCATGTCACAGGTTCGAGTCCTGTTGGCGGCGCTTATGGGCCTGTAGCTCAGTCCGGTTAGAGCGCCCGGCTCATAACCGGGCGGTCATGCGTTCGAATCGCATCAGGCCCACTGGAATTATCGCTCTGACCCTCTTTCCTGTAGGTTTCCTTTTTGACGGTTACGTCTGGATTGTTTCTCCGACGCACCGGGGTGTAATATTTCTTTTCCGAGAATATTTGGCAAAGTATCTATGGCAGGAAATTCCAAGCACCCTTCATGGAATGTCCTGTGTGCGGCAGCGATTGTGTCCAGCCGGCCCAGTCTCTCATTGAGGAAATTCCTGCGCGGTTTTTTCCCTGCGCCCGTTGCCGCATGCGGGTTCTTGACAAGCGTGCTCCGTTGCCTGAACCGGATTATTGTGAACCGTGTTCCTGCGGGAAACGGTTTATCGATGATGTCTTTGCGCATATGTACGCGATAATGCTCGAGGAAGGCGATCTCTTTTCACGCGATCCGCTTATCTCGGTCGGGTCTCCGCTCCTTCATCCCGGGTTTGTTATGGACCGGCCGCCGTTTCTCCCAAAAAAATCACTGCTTCTGTTGTCCGGGAAAGTTCATGAAAAGGCAGCCCGGCGGATCGTTGCTGAAGTTCCTGAAGTACGGGGTGTTGTAAAAACTGCCGGATTTATTCCGGGTCTGGCTTCATGTGATACCGATGCAGTACCACAAACCTACACACTCCTAGCCGGTTGTGATGTGAGGGCTGACATTTACCCGCTTCCCTCAGGCCCTGTTGTCGTGTATAAACAACAGTCCCTCATTCATGTCGAGTTCCCGCGAGCCGGATATCCCAAGATGCGGTCAGTAGCTGCGCATATCGGTAAACCCCCGGTACCCTTCTTTGTTGATGCATGTTGTGGGCCGGGAACACTCGGGCTTGCGGCAGCATGCCTTGGGGTGCCGCACGTGATCATGAACGATGCCTGGTATGCGTCGGCTCTGTGGTCGGCGATTAATGTCCGGGTAAACCGTGCATTCTTTGATATTGGGGATGTGCATGTATTCCGGCAGGCAAAGGATATGGCATTTCAACCGGTCAGCCGGGATCCGGTAAAGATTGCTGAGACGGAGGGCCGGCAGGTTATTGAAGTTTACCAGGGGGATTTTCGGAACCTTTGTCATGTGATTCCAAGAGGTTCACAGCCGGTAACGGCTCTGGATGTTTTTGATAAAAATAATAAAAATGAAGTTGCCGCGTTTCTGAGCAACTGGCAAACACGTGTGGGCGGGAACGTGTTTGTTCCCTGAAATATGTCATTCCCCCTGTCAATCCGGTATAAATTTTCGGTCAGTTCCGGAAGAAAACCAGGTAAGCCGGTGACAAGGATTTATTGACCGGCAGATAAAGTTATATGGGGACTAGCCCGGGTGGCTCGGCGTCACTTGTTACCCGAAACCGTCGGTACGCGGGGGGCGAAGTTTGAAGAAGGCTGCAACGAACTTCTGGAGCCTCCAGTATTCTGACGTTGAAACCTCGTCCCATGAGGTCGGTGGCCAGGTATCAAAATTCCGGAGGGAATGGCGACCTGTTGCTGTGGGAACCGGTTCAGGCCCGGAAGGGAGCAGACTTACCACAGACATCCGGCGCCCATGGGGTAACGGGGCGGAGGAGGAGTACATTGGCAAGAGAAGCAACGTACAGTCGACCGATAACATGTCCCCATTTCTTGTGATACTATGTCAAAAGTCACCATTATCGGTGCAACCGGCAATGTCGGTATGTTTGCCGCATATGCAATTTCTGCAAATCCCCATATCCACGAAATCCAGCTGTACGGGCGTGAAGGGCGCGAAGACCTCTTAAAAGGTATCGCACAGGATTTTATTGATTCGTTTGCCGCCCGGGGAACGGATATCCGGGTTACGTGGACGACAAACCTCAAGGATGCAGCCGGGTCTGATATTATCGTTATTACAGCGGGCACTCCCCGCGGCCCCGGACAGAATCGTCTTGATCTTGCGATTGGGAATGCACGGATTATCGCACCGATTGCGCGGACGATTGGCGAAGTTGCGCCCGATACAAAAATCATTATGGTGACAAACCCGGTTGACGTGATGACATGCGTCGCCCTGAAATATTCCGGCCTTAAGCCCAACCAGGTCTTTGGTCTTGGTACTCACCTGGACTCGATGCGGCTGAAATCACTGATTGCAGCATATTTTAAAGTTCATGTGAGTGAAGTCCATACCCGTATTATCGGGGAACATGGCGACAGTATGGTGCCGCTGTGGTCGGCAACCACAATCGGTGGGATCAGGATATCCAACCTGCCGGCGTTTGCCCACCTGCCGGTGCAGGACTTTATCAAGGCGGTTAAAACCGGCGGGGAACAGATCATAAAGAACAAAGGATCGACGGTGTACGGTCCTGGCGAAGCAATTGCGTCGCTTGTTAAAACCGTCCTTGGCGATGAAAACCGGATCCTGACGGTGTCGTCCTATGTGAAAAGCGAAGTTCATGGGATCGGCGACGTATGTATCGGAGTCCCGGCCCGGATTAACCGGAACGGCGCGTTCCCGGTGAGTATACGAATTGATGAGTCTGAGGTTATGGCATATCGGGATTCTGTCGAAAAGATCCGCGCGACAACACAAGAGATTATAGAAATACTCGAGAGTGAAAAAGAGCCCGGCGCTATTAAAAAGCAAAAGAAGTCACATTCTTTAAAATCGAGTTAATTTCGTTTTTAAATTAAAAAAGCAGGAATAAGGATATACGATCCCTATTCTACGTAAGCGTTACTTCAATGATTTCTGCCCGTTCGACACCGGGGATTGCACTCAGTTTGCCCTCAAGGGCGTCAGTCTCGCCGCCTGCATCGTTTACGATTGCGGCAAGTTTGAGCGCCTTAAGCCCGAACCCGATCGGTTCTTCCTTAATATCCTTAATACCGGGCAGTTTCTCTTTGAGTGCGCTTTTGAGTTTTTCGAGGTCAACGTCCGGGGATTCCGGCATGACCCTGAGAATTACAGCAACGCTGCCCATGCCTTACGGTCCCCCGAATCCACATTTCGGGCAGACGTAGGGAATACTCTGCTCCCTGCACCGGTAGCACCGGGTAATCTCGACACCGCACGCGGGGCACGCAAAGACTGTTGAGCCCTCTTCTGCAAGCGGAGCGTTGCAGGACGTACACTTTTTGTCTGACATGATATCGCTCCTTTAAGGATTCCTATAGTATCTCGTTTGGTACCTTTAAAAGGTTGTACAAATTCCGGTCCCGGGCACATGTTCTCCACAAAGCCAGCGTTCGATTCGTGTCGGATCTGTACCATTAAGGATAAAAGTCCTGATCCGGTGTTCGAGAACGAAGGGGATAAAGCAGGGATCGACTACGTCAGTTGTCACGGTTTTTTCAAGGCAGGCCTGTAGTTTTCCCGCGACATTTATTCCGTCTACGGATTTGAGCACCAGCAGATCCCCGCCAATCCTGCCGGCGACCCACGCGGAGATCGTGTCGGATGAGATGTCCCATGAATGTGGAAGTGGATCAGACCGGCGCAGGGCACAGTATGGAAGAAGTACGCAGGTCTCCTTTGGGCGGGCAATTTTTATGGTGGTTTTGATTCCCTGAGCAGCGAGCGTCCACCCATACTGGTCCATCGCGGCGCAGGCCATCCAATGGGCTGCGTCAATATTCGTACTGGTAACAGACTGCCGCACCGCATCGGCAAATACGCCCCCACCCGGGACGATCAGAAGGGGTCGATCGGAGGATTGCAGGACCGGAATGATCTCCGCGATATGGGGTGCAAGACTGCCTCCCAGTTTTACTACGGTAACCGGTGATTTTTTGTCACGGGTTCCCTGCCGCGCCTGCGCAGTCATCTCCCAAGGGTTATATCCCCTGATTATAAAAATTGAAGAGACCGGATTTTTATGCGTGGCTTTCTTTTGTTCCTGATTGTCTGTTCCTGTGTCGTATCCTGCGGCGCAGTCCGGATTTCTGAATTCTGCCCCGATCCCTACCTTGCCGATGACATGGACGAATATATCGTCCTGACCGGGTCCGGCTCGCTGGATGGCATTGCCATTTCCGATAATCATGGCGGTTTCCGGTTCCCGGCCGGGACTACTATTGATGGAACACTCACTATCGCCCGGAGTGCTCCTGCGTTTGAAAAAACCCATGGGGCGCTCCCGGATTTTGAATGGCAGGATTATTCCCCCGCGGTGCCTGATGTGGTATCAGGAACCGCGTTGCGCCTTTCGAATTCCCGCGACGAACTGATGGTTTACGAAAACAGCAATCTTATCCAGAAAATTACCTGGCCGGGCGATGTTACGCCCCGTGAAGGCCAGGTGCATTATCTTGATAATGGTATCTGGGACCCCCGCCCGCTTATGATCGGCCAGTCCCGGTTGAAACCGGAAACCTTTGATAACGTGACTGTCACGGCTTTTGTCTCTCCGGACAGTTCTCTTGGAGTATTTTCCGATGCAGTCGGGTCAGCACATCACCGGGTGCTTGTAAACGTCTACGAACTATCAAGCGCCAATATCACAAATGCCCTTATCGATGCAGAAGAACGCGGGGTGGATGTGGAAATCCTCCTAGAAGGCGGGCCGGTTGGGGGAGTAAGTCCTGAAGAAAAAGCGGCAATCTGGCAGCTGAACCAGAGCAAAATCCCGGTCTATATGATGGCTGCAACCGATGACGCACATGCGCCATACCGCTACGATCATGCCAAATACGTAGTCATCGATGATCGTGCCGTCCTTGTGACGAGTGAAAATTTCGGGCACAGTGGCTTCCCGCCACAGGGTGAATCCGGGAACCGGGGGTGGGGAGTCTGTCTGGAGAACCCGCAACTCGCGGCATATTTTGAAACTGTTTACCGGACCGATATAAAAGGACCGGCAATAGCTCCTGTATACGGGAGCAAAGGATCGGCTGAAACGTATACTATGGTTTCTTACCCCGCCCCATATGGCCCGGCCACCTTTTATGGCGCACGGGTAACTCCGGTTATCGCCCCGGATACAAGCAGCGGGATTACCCGGCTGCTTGAGTCTGCACAGGAAAGCATCGAAATTGAGCAGGCGTATATAACAAACGAATCAAAGACCTCGCTTAATCCCTACCTTGCAACAGCGATTAATGCGTCACGGCGGGGGGTGCAGGTTAAGGTGCTTCTTGATTCGTACTGGTTCAACACAGAAGACGAGGCAGACAATGATGAAATGGTTGCGCTGATCAATCGTATCGCCACTGCTGAAAACCTGCCACTTGAAGCGCGCCTTGTTGATCTAAAGGCAAGCGGCCTTGAAAAGATCCACAACAAGGGTGTGATTGTCGATGACCGTGCGGTGCTTGTAAGCAGCATCAACTGGAACACTAACTCCCCGAACTTTAACCGGGAAGCCGGTGTTATTATAGAACAGCCGGAAGTTGCCCGGTATTTCCGCACGGTATTCGATGCAGACTGGAGTCCGGCAGTGCGTTCGCAGAAACCTTCAACGGATTACCTGAAAATAGCCTGTGTTATTGTAGTTATCGGACTGCTCGTTGTCCTGTATTACCGGCGGCATATCCGGTAAGGGACTTTTTACTGCTGCACTCAAGGCCCGCGGGTCCTTAAAACCAGGAATAACAATAGGAATTATCATTAACTAAATTTTTAGAGGTTTTCAGAATTTTTTAAGTGCGCACTGGCATACATCGCAGAGATTGATATCGCTTTCTCCGGTAACCACTGCAATAGCCCAGCGATCGATCATCGCATCGAGTTCAGATGACAGTTCAATTGCCCCGTATCCTCTTTTCTTACTCATGTACTGGGATACGGCAGCCCGGGTTACTCCCAGTTTCTTTGCCGCATCGCTCTGGCTGAGCCCCTCTTTGTTGACCAGCCGGAAGACCATTTCAGCTCTCATGGGCGGGAGGAGATTTCTTACCATGTTGTCGCAATGCATAAGCGTGCAGGTATGTTTTGTCATACAAGCGCCGACTGGGATTCCGTAGTGGTAAGGTGTCTGTACTGGTAGATAATCTGCCGTGCATCCCGGAAGTTGAACTTCTCGATGATGAGATGGCGTTCTTTGAGTTTTTTCAATGCATACCGCACAGTCCGTGGAGCAAGTTTGCTTTTCTCAACAAGGTCCTTGTGAGTCATGGCACCCCCTGAGTCCAGTATCGCAAGAACCGTCCTTGATGAAGGGGGTAAGGTTTGCTGATACATGATCATACTGTTAACAGCGTTAACATATCAATCTGTCGGTAATATAAATTTCCGGTTTCAACCATCACGCATGTACAGGCACCAGGAACGGGTAGCAATCCTTTTGTTAATCGCTGTAGCCCTTGTGGTCATAGTTGCCCATGTTGCACTTGTGCAGATTGGAAAAGCACCGTTTGCAAACGAATATACCGTTCTGGCAACTGATGGAACGCTTGTCAGCCTGTCCGGGACAATTGAACAGGCAACTGTCATTAAAAATGGCGGGCACGTGCTGCTGAGTGTCGATAATGTTACAATATTTATTCCTGCAACCATTGCGGGAGACCGGTCATTTGTGAAAGGGACAAAAGTTTCATTGTACGGGACAGTCCAGACCTACCTGGGTAAAAAAGAGATTGTGGTCCAGTCCCTTGAAGACATCCGGGAAATTCTATAAACCCCGGAACGGACAAATAAGTCCTTAAAATAAATACGTTACAATATCGCAGCACCCGGGGCGGCTTTTACTTTTATCCGTGCGATTGTGTCAATTGCCAGTCGTACGGCAGTTCGCACACCGTTATCAGGATCTTCCAGTGCCGCAGTCAGTGCCGGGACTGCACGTTCGTCCCCGATTTCCCCCAGCGCCCATGCGGCGGTTTTCCTGACGCCGTGTTTTGGATCTTTAATGAGCCGGGCAAGCGGTTCCACGGCACGGTTGTCGCGGAGTTTCCCAAGTCCCCATGCAGCGCCGGTTCTGAGCCAAGTTTCGCTTGAGGCAAGAGCTGCAATCAACGGTTCGACTGCCCGGGGATCTCCAATCATTCCAAGGGATTTTGCCGCAAGCCATGCAACATCCACGTACGGGTCTTTTAAGGCTGCAATGAGCGGTTCGACAGCTTCCGGGTCCCCTTCTTTTCCCAATGCCTCTGCGGCATTCCAGCGATAATGAAGATAGTCGGACCTGAGCAAACGGATGTATTCCTGCACCCGTCTCCTGCGGTTTTCCTCGATAGCAGCCATTACTGCATGAGTCTGTGTTTTTACCCGTGGTGTTACCGGGATGGGTATTCCCGTGTCAGCCATACGGTTCCCCTCAGGGCAACCGTACTGCATGGGAGATAATGAATGTTTGTTCGCATCAGGAAATGGCAGGATAGCATTGTCTGATAAATGACAATAAAAAAAAGATTATTTCAATATATCAAGCGTTACTGAAAAATTCCTGACCGTGTGGGTGAGTGCACCAAGACTGATAATATCCGCTCCGGTCCGTGCATAGTCCCGGATATTCTTCGGGTTGATGCCCCCGGAGAGTTCGATAGTGACCTTTTCCCTGAGCCCGGCCTGTTCAAGTTCATGGATTGTTTTTTGGACCATTTCCGGTGTCATGTTATCGAAAAGGAGAATATCCGCCCCCTCTTGTGCAGCAAGAACTGCGTCCCCGGTATTTTCCACCTCGATCTCTATCTTCCGGTACGCGCTTGCTGCTTTTGCCCGACGGATTGCCTCTTTTACCGGCACAAGGACGAGATGGTTGTCTTTGATAAGGATGCCGTCGCTTAAAGTGGTCCGGTGGGGATCGCCGCCCCCAAGAACCACCGCTTTTTTATCAAGTGTCCGGATACCGGAACAGGTTTTGCGCGTACCTGCCACCCGACAACGGGGATTTTCTGCCAGTACGCGATCCGCCATCTCCCGTGTCTGCGTGGCAATCCCGCTCATCCTGCCGATAATGTTGAGTGCTGTGCGTTCAACGAGTAAGATTTTCTTTGCATCGCCCAAAAGCGAAAGGAGTACAGTCCCGGTTTTAACCCGCTCCCCATCGCGGATATCTGACTGCACGGTTATCCCGAAATGGGAGAAAAGGGTCGCAGCTTCCTCAAGGCCGGCTATGACACCTTCCTGCTCGGTCCGGATCACGGCCCGGCATGTGATGTCAGGAATGATCGCTTCACTGGTAATATCTCCGGAGGGTGCATCCTCTTCAATAAATTTCAGGAGAGATTCCAGCGGTATCATAGCGGATTACCAGTACTCGATCCTTATGTTCCAATGACAAGCGGACTGTCAAGATTTTTCAACAGGGACAGGATGGAAAGGGCTGCAAGGTAACTTGTCGCCGGGTTGTCGGGACTGGGGACATTTGTGACCCTGATATAGGTCTCGCCAAAACTACCCTCGATAAAAATTTCGTGGACATTTTTATCTGCCGCAGGATCTGCCCAGAGTTCGACATCGGCATCCTGACCAGCGGCAAGTCCCATGGCGACAGAGACGTTTACATTCTTCGGGTAGGACTTGATGCAGTCGTGAGCCTTCCCGGAGAAAATTTGCTGCCGGGAAGTGGTTTCAAGACCAAGAGACTGCGGGCTTTTGGTGGTTTTCAGGAGCAGTTTTGTGATGGGTGAGATCTGTCCGATCTTCAGGTTGTCAAGACCGAATATTGCCCCGCTTGGGATGTAGATTTTTGTGCCGGTTTTTCGCGCAGCGGCAACAAGATCTTCCTTGAATGCGGGATCCGTGAGTGCACCCACGCTCATGATCACGAGATTTTTTTTGTGCAGGAGAACTTCTTTTGCATGAGCCCGCGCCGCACTGACCGACGCTGCTTCGACAACAAGATCGATATCTGCATCAAGGAATGCCAAAAAATCATCGTATGCCTTTCCATGGCAGATCCCGGCAATCTCTTCAGCCCGTTCAGAAACTTTATCGTAGACTGCTGAGATCACGAACCCCTCTGCGTGCTGCGCGATGATATGCCCGATATTTCCGCAGCCCAGCAGCCCGATGCGTAACATGGTAAACAAGTTATGGGTAATATGGATTAATGGTTATCCCAAAGGAGTGGCGGGATATCAGGTACAGGGGCCTGTCCAGGAAATGACATATAACCTGCCTGTCTCAAAACGATGAGGGTAGGAATGGAAAAGGACCGATCCGGGGATCCCGTGGGGGACAAAAATGACGTATTTGCTGCGCTTGCACACCGGCGGGTCTATATCGAGACGTACGGGTGCAGCTATAACTTTGGAGATACCGCAAACCTTGTTGAGGTGCTTAAGCATTATGGGAGCATACGTGCATCATCACCCGATGATGCGGATGCGGTTATCATCAATACCTGTACGGTAGTCGGGCCGACAGAACGTCGGATGCTCCGGCGCCTGCTTGTGTTCGCGGATAAACCGCTTTTTGTCACCGGTTGCATGCCGCTTGTCCAGCGCGAGGCAATATTCTCGGTCTGTTCTCCAGTCATTATTTCCCCGGATGCAATACGCGAAGCATACCTCCGCGTAAGAACAGTTACCCCCTGCGGTACAGGAATCGTCCAGATCGCAAAGGGCTGTCTTGGGCGGTGCACATACTGCATCACGCGCAGGGCACGGGGCCCCCTCCGGAGTTTTCCCGGACAAGAAATCCGTGAAAAAATACAGTCATTTGTCGGCGCGGGAGCATACGAGATCCAACTGACTGCCCAAGATACCAGTGTATACGGGCGGGACACAGGGACAAATCTGCCGGCCCTTCTTTCTTCCCTGATTGACATTCCGGGAAACTACCGGATCCGCGTCGGCATGATGAACCCGGCGACGGTCCTTCCCGTCATTGACGATCTTGTTGACGCATACAAAAGTGATCATATCTTCAGGTTCGTGCACCTGCCGGTCCAGTCAGGATCCGACCGCATTCTCGAAAAAATGGGACGCGGCTATTCAGTTGACGAGTTCCTTTGGATTGTTTCTGCTTTCCGCAGGAAGTATCCTGACATCAGCATTGCCACGGATTTTATTGTCGGGTTTCCCGGAGAAACAGAAGAGGATTTTTCCCGGTCCCTTGAACTTGTCTGGCAGACAAAACCATCCAAGGTTAATGTTACCCGCTATTCACATCGCCCGTTTACCGGCCCGTTTGCGGAAAAAGACTTTCCCGATTCGGTAAAGAAAGACCGGTCCCGGATCCTGAATGCCTTCGCGGAAGAACAGTACTCGACAATTAACCAACTGCTTCTTGGAACGACTGTATCCTGTGTCGTAACAGAGAAACTCCGCCCGGGTTCAGTTATGGCCCGGACTGCCACCTACATGGGAGTAGTTATCAGAAGAGATCTCCCGATCGGGGCTTCCGTGGAGGCCGTTCTTAAAAAAGACCGGAAATATTTTTTTATTGGCGATCCTGTTGTTTAGAATCCCGAAATGAGAAAAGCGGCAGGAAAAAGACGAGTAAATTTATATCCGTAACATTAACTATTCTTGTTTTACGCCAAAAAGCGGAGCGTGATGAATAAAATGGATGAGATTGAGGCCGGTTTTGAAAAGCTCATGCAAAAAATTGAGGATTTAAAAAAGAAGGATGCCACGTTATCCGAAGAGGTAAAGACTCATGACGGGGAACTCCTTGGCCGTATGGGTGCCCGGGCAATACCCGTGGTCAAAACTGTCGGCCTCAACCTGCTCAAGATAGGGAAAGAGGGTACAAATGGCGAGATCTACGATGCCAATTACTATACGGAAAAAATGATCATCCTCGGTAAGACCGCTCCTGCCGCGTACCGTCCTGATGACCTGTCAAAAAAGATTAATGATCAGTTCTGTGTCCTCTCAGAAAAGGGAAAGTTTTTCGAACTGATGTACAGCTCTGACGGATTTATCACGGATTCGTATCTTAACCCGATTGACCCAAAGTCCGCGATTGAGGTTTACGGTTATGATATCCTGTTCATGCTGTACCGGGCAATGCAGGAATACCTGAAAGGGGAAACTGAGCTTATTGCCGCTCTTGAAAAAGTGATCGGGTTTGTTTTTGCCAAGCCGGAAAAGGCCTGAAAAACGATTTTATTTTCTTTTTATTTCCATTTAAACATCGGGAACATTGGCTTTAACAGGTCATCATCGCCTTTTCCCATCGCAGACAGGGTAAACGTGCGACTGGTCCTGCCACCTTTTGCATTGTCAAACGAAACTATGGCTTTTGCTTCAGTTATCATGCGGGAAAGCGGGTACTCGTATTTTGCGTCAGCCTCAAGTCCGGGAAGGTCGAATTCAATGTCAAGCGGGACAAGAGCAACGTGGACCTTGTTTGCCATGGCATTTCCCGTATTCTCCACCACGACCTTTTTTGCCTCATCATCAAGACGGATGGTGACCTCAGGAAGGACCCGGGAATCTTCCATGATAAAGACACACATTGCAAGGGCGGCAAGTATGATCACAGCGGTTGCGCCAAGATAGATATCAATGAAAAACAGGAGAACGCAGAGCACGGCGCCTGCCGCAAGAAGTATCTTATGTTTTTTCTCCATAACCTGCTGTTTGCTGAAAAAGTATATCAAAAGGTGGGAAATGGGCCCGATGCGATTCGAACGCATGACCTCCCGGTTATCAGCCGGGCGCACCACCGGGCTATGCTACGGGCCCAAAAGGTTTGCCTGAAATTTACCTTATTAGATAACCCATTTTAGTTTTTATAGGTTGTGAATGTTTGGTCAGACTTGATAGTCCGACAGGATAATGCTAAAGGGCTTTGTGTTGAAGATTAAGATAACTATCGTTCGGACTGGGATCATGCAACGTCACTATCTCCTTGGAAATGAAGCGATTGCCCACGCATGCCGTGAATCAGGAACCGGTTTTATCAGCGGATATCCCGGCACCCCTTCATCGGAAGTTGTCGATGTGCTCCGTGCGCAGAACGACCCCGAATATTATGTGGAATGGTCGGTAAACGAGAAAGTCGCGCTTGAAAACGCCCTCGCAGCGGCATGGTGCGGAATACGCGCACTCTGCACGATGAAACATGTCGGCCTCAACGTTGCTGCCGACCCGCTCATGACAAGTGCTTATACCGGAGTGACCGGGGGTCTTGTTATCATGAGCGCGGACGACCCGTTCGCGCACAGTTCCCAGAACGAGCAGGACACCCGGTGCTACGCGCATTTTGCACGACTCCCCTGCCTTGACCCTGCCGGCGTTCAGGAAGCGCATGATATGATCCGCGCCGCGTTTGAAATCTCCGAGGAATTCCGGCTGCCTGTTCTGTTCCGCCCCACGACCCGGATCTGCCACTCCAAAGGCGATGTTCTCCTTGGCGAAATCGTACCGGGCGCGCGGAAAGGAGAGTTCCATAAAGATCCCCGCCAGTATGTCGTGATCCCGGCCCATACCCGGGTCCTTCATAAAAAACTCAACGAGAAGCAGCCCGCGCTCAAAAAGCGACTGGTGGAACGGGGGCTGAACCATTACACGATACGGGGAAAGACCGCTATTATCGCAAGCGGTATCGGTGCATCATATGTGCAGGAGCTTCTGCCCGCCGATGTATCTTTCATGAAGATCGGTGCATATCCCCTTGATGAGGAATGGCTTGGGGAGTTTGCGAGAAAGCACGAGAAGATCCTTGTAATTGAGGAACTTGCCCCGGTTGTTGAAGAGGCCGTGCGGCAGGTGGCAGGCTGTGTGCCGGTATTTGGGAAGATTAACGGGTATGCGCCATATGAAGGGGAACTATCACCCGGGGTTGTTGCAGGCATCATGGTAAAGGCAGGGTTTTTGCAAAAGAACCCGTTTGCCCCTGCAGAGCCTGTACAGAACCTCCCGATGCGCCCGCCAATTCTCTGCGCCGGTTGCCATCACCGCGCCGCATTCTACGCGATAAAAAAAGTGTTCAAAGAAACAGCCATTTACCCAAGCGATATCGGCTGTTACACGCTCGGGCTCCAGCTCGGCGTTGTCGATACCACGATATGCATGGGCGCCTCGATTACAGTTGGCAGCGGACTCGCGCATTCTGAAGCATCCCACGATGTAGTCTGCACCATCGGCGATTCGACGTTCCTGCACACCGGCATCCAGGGGCTCATGAACGCGGTCTATAACGGCGCGGATATGACCGTTGTCATTCTCGATAACCGGATTACCGCAATGACCGGTCACCAGCCAAACCCGAACAGCGGGGTAACTGCAACCGGGGTTGAAACGCCCCCGGTATCCCTTGATGCGATCTGCCGCGCCTGCGGTGCGACCTTTGTCGAGACCATTGATCCCTATGACACCACCGGAATGCTCCGTCTCCTTGAAGCGGCGAAGGCCAAAAAGGGAGTCAAAGTGATCATCGCAAAGCAGATGTGCGTGATTGCGGCACGCCGCGCGGGAGTGAAGCGGGGCCGCTATGAAGTAAACCCGGAGATCTGTACCGGATGCGGCACCTGCGTGAGGTTCGGGTGCCCGGCAATAGAGTTCGTGGACGAGAAAGCCCGGATAAATGACCTGTGCAGCGGGTGCGGGGTCTGTGCCCATATCTGTCCTGTCGGTGCAATAGCACGGGAGGCGAAGCGATGACAAAGAGTTTTGATATCCTGATTGTCGGGATCGGGGGACAGGGCACAATCCTTGCATCCAATATCCTTGGTGAAGCCTGCCTTCTTGAAGGCCGGCATGTTAAAGGAGCCGAGACGCATGGGATGGCGCAGCGCGGCGGATCGGTCGAGACCCATATCAGGATTGACGGAGAGTATGGCCCGCTCATCGTGCCCGGCACGGCGGATCTCCTGATTTCATTTGATTTGCTTGAGGCGCTCCGGTATTCCCATTACCTTAAGACCGGCGGGAAGATGGTGGTCAACCGGCACATGGTCCTTCCGACATCGGTCTTCACACAGAAAAGCGCGGCACCTACTGAAGATGAGATTATTGCGCAGCTTGCGCGGTTCAATCCCTGCCTGATTGATGCGGATAAGATTGCCGCAGAAGCGGGCAGCAGTCTTTCCCAGAACGTTGTAATCCTTGGCGCGGCTTCGTGGTCGATACCCTTAAAGGCGGAGTCCCTTTTATCGGCGGTCAAATTACTTGTGCCCAAAAAGACTGTAGATGTCAATACCAAAGCATTTGAAATGGGCCGGGAGTTTGGCAGGACGTTCTGATGGGGAAGCTTGGCGCATTTAAACGGGACACCCTGTATGAAGGGGATGCGCTTGCGCTTCTGGAGAAAATCCCGGAGGAGTCTGTCGATCTTATAGTGACCGACCCCCCGTTTGCCATCGATTTTCGTGCCCAGCGGCTCAATTACAACCGTACTGGCAGCAATGTGATTGAGGGTTACCGGGAAATCCCGGCTGAAGAGTATGCCGGGTTTACGCGCCAGTGGATTTCACAGGCTTCCCGGGCGCTCGCTCCAACGGGAAGCATGTATATTTTTTCCGGCTGGAACCGTCTCCGGGACATCCTGGAGGGGATTGATGCGGCCGGGCTTACGACCATCAACCATATTATCTGGAAGTACCAGTTCGGGGTTTTTACAAAAAACAAGTACGTTACCAGCCATTATCACATACTCTTTGTCGTTAAAAACCCGAAAAAATACACTTTCAACAAGCTCGACCACTATCCGGAGGATGTCTGGGTCATTAACCGCGAATACTGGAAAGGAAGGAAAAAGACACCGACGAAACTCCCTCAGGAACTGGTGCAGAAGATCATCCGGTATTCCAGCAATTCCGGGGACCTTGTGGTAGATCCGTTCCTTGGCTCGGGCACGGTTGCCGTTGTCGCGCAGCAGGAAGGCCGGCATTTTCTGGGTTTTGAAGTCGTCCCGGAATACATTGAATTTGCGCGGGATGCCCTGCGTGCCGCCCGGACCTGACAGTCCAGCGCGAATATTAAAAACACCTTTTTTTAGAAATCCCAAAGTAGATTGGTTATAACAGGCTACCCCCTCCCAATGCTGATGCGGGAGGGGGTGTCATGCTTTGCTTTAGAATGCGTGGAGGGGGGCAGGGGGTCACCCTTGTTCCGCGTTGCCCTGATGGTCACCCCCTCTTCATGACATGAAAGGTGGCCCCCACCTCATGAACAGTTGGGTGGGGGTGGCAACCCATACCGACGGGAAGTCCACGCGAAGCACAGGTCCTGTTACTGGAATTTTGGGTGTGACCCCCTCCCGCTTTTGAGACAGAAGGGGGTGGCCTTCATTCTAGTAAAAATGCTGGAGGGGGGGTGGGGGGTTCCCAAAATTTTTTCAGTGGGGGGTTACCCCCCTCCCTTGTTGTATTTACAGCACAAAAAAAAGACAAAAGTCTCATTAGTACTGAAAATATGGTGGCATCACAAACAGTTGCCAGCTCATGAGCGGGAAGGGTTTAACGCAGGGTAAAATTGTGATATGAAAATTTTTGAAAATGAGGTTTCCTGTAAAACCAAAAACCCCAATATGGGCATGAATTGCCTGAAAAACAGTAATACGCTGAGGGGGGGAATTGAACCCCCGAGGCACTTTCGCACCACAGGCTTTCCAGGCCTGCGCCCTACCGCTAGACTACCTCAGCAAAAAGTGTATCCCATGTATTTGCCGGGTATTTTTTTAATGCTATCCATTCATGTGGACGGTTTTTCTGGTTTTTCCGGCCTTGCCGCCTTCTTCCAGCCTTTCGGGTACGTGCCCGGCGCCATAAATACGGTCGTCATGGCAACAAAAAGTCCGGTCTTTCCGGGTTTCCATGCGGCCGACGCGGCGAGTGATTTACCAAGACCGACAAACTCTTTCTTATCCGTAAGGACAGCGACAATCTGGTCTTTTCTGAACTCATCGCAGCGGAGCACACCCACGCCGGCGAGGATCGCACCATGACAGAGCGCGTCAACAGCGGTATCGCGCACGACGATAGTCGGGAGATCGGGAACCGCAGCATCAACCGAGACTACCATCGATTCGAGTGCCGCCCGGTTACCTTCCCGTGCAGCAGCGCAGGCGTCCTGCAGGTCATGGAGCGTATGCATGGTGCGCTCGTCAAATACACCGGACCGGGTACGACGCAGTTCCTGCATGTGCGCCCCGTCACCCAGCCGGAGGCCCATGTGGTGGCAGAGCGAGCGGATGTAAGTCCCTGCATCGCACCGGACTTTCATGAGCACCAGTTTTCCCTCAACGCTCAGTATGTCAAGCTGCTGGATAGCACGAATACGCAGCAGGCGTTTCACCGCGCTCCTCCGGGGCGGGCGCTGGTAGATGCGGCCGGTAAATTCTTTTGCTGCTTCATCAATCCGCTCACGTTCCACTTCCTTGTGCAACCGCATCAGGCAGACATATTCCTTGTCGTGTTTTAAGAGCAGCGGCGCAAGCCGGACGGCATTTCCGAGCATTACAAGGAGAACCCCCGATACCTGCGGATCGAGCGTGCCTGCGTGGCCGACCTGGCAGCCAAGCATCTTTCCCACCCATGCGGCTACCTGGTGGCTCGAAGGCCCACGGGGCTTGTCGATTACAATAATGCCCGCGCCATGCCAGAGCGGTGGGGTGGCAGATTGTTCCAGTTTCTGGGTTTCAAGAAGTGTCATCGTACTATCCGTATCTTTTCCCGGTATTCGTTTAATGCGGCAAGTGTCCCCTCAAGCGAACCATCACCGGTAATTATGGGCAGCGTTCCTCCGCACATCATCGCCTGCGCCGTAATATCCCCGATTGCCATAACAAGGAGGTCCGGGCGCGGTGTCCAGATTGCGGTTTTATACGACATGGCGCTTGTAAAAAGTATCGCATCAGCCCCGTCAAGATCAAGCGGCTCTTTTGTTGGCGCAAGCTGGTAACAGCGGAACTCCCGTGCTATTCCACCCGCCTTTGCAATTGCACCGATAAGTTGTGCATTTTCCACATCGGCGCGGGGAAGACCGATTGTTTTTCCTTTAATCCAGTCCCCGAGATACGGGACAAAGTCGCGCGAGTAAAAACCGGGCAGGGTCTCGCAGGATATATTGCATCTTTCCAGCTCCCGCGCGGTCTCAGGACCAATCGCGATGACTCTCGGTGTCTTTTTGAGGTGCGGGGCAAGGATTTTTGCCGGAAGCGCGCTCGTGAAAAAGATGCAGTCAAATTCCTCCCGTTCCACAGCCCCGATAAATGCAGATACAACTTCATTTTTTATCTCGGACCGGAGCGGGTGGACGCTGTAACATGCGTGCCCGAACGCAGCGCACCGGGCCGCGTCCCGTGCTTCTTTTCCTGCCAGACGGGTGATCGCGATCTTCATTAAGGATTCCTCATCCCTGTATGATATCAGAGTATGCATTTCGGTTGATTTATGTTCATTCTCCTGTACTTTTTTGTATGCTTGAGATCGTGATCGGGGTCCTGCTCGGGGTAATCCTCGGCACGGCGAGCGGTCTTATACCCGGTGTGCATGCAAACACGCTTGCAGGAGTCCTGCTTGGTGCCCAGGCGTTGCTCCTTTCCATTATTGGGCCGCTTGCCCTTGCAGGCGCAATGTTTGCCGCCTTGATCACGCATACATTTGTCGAGTCTGTGCCGTCAACGTTTCTTGGGATCCCTGATGCGGATACGTCACTATCTGTCCTCCCTGCACATGCCATGTGCCTGAACGGAAACGGCGAGGAGGCAGTGCGGATTGCTGCACTTGGGAGTGCGTGTGCCATTATTATTGCCGTCCCGCTTTCGGTGCTCTGTTTTATTTTTCTTCCTGCCCTCCAGCCATACTTTGACTGGGGCATCGGCATCCTGATCGTCGCAGTAATCGGGTACATGATTGTCATGAGCGAATCGCCCGGATGGGCGTTATCGATCTTTACTGTCTCCGGTCTGCTCGGGGTATTTGCGATGCGGTACGATTTTTTATGCTGGCACACACTTGGGGGAACGAGCGCCGTGCTCATGCCCCTTCTTACAGGGCTTTTCGGGATCTCCGTTTTGCTGGTCGCGTCACAGGGAACGCTGCCGGTTCAGCAGTTCCGGGGCATCCGGGTGGAGAACGGGACTGTCGTGAAATGTTCAGTCCTTGGCACCATTGCCGGCATTGCAGTCGGCTGGCTGCCCGGGCTTTCAACTGCCACGGCAAATGGTGCGCTGGCATCGGTCATCGGCTATGAAAAGGATCGCCGGGCATATATCCTGGCGACAAGCGCGGCAAATACGGCAAATGCATTCATCGGGCTAGCTGCGCTCTATGCGCTTTCCCGGATGCGAAATGGCGTGATGGTTGCGCTCGCGGAACTGCCCCTGCCATCCATGAGCGAACTGATGGTAATCGGGGTCCTCGCCGCATGTGCCGCATACGTGATAACCATATGGCTTTCCCATTCAGCAGAATGGCTCAATGGGATCAATAGCAGGATGCTCAACCGGGCGGTAATCGTCTTTGTCGTGGGGCTTTGCATCGTTCTCACCGGACCTTTTGGAATATTTATTCTCGTCCTTGCCACGATCACCGGATTTGTCCCTCATATCGTGAATGTATCACGGGTCTACTGCATGGGTGCGATCATGGTGCCGGTTATCCTGTACTCTTTCGGGATTGCGTGGGTCTGATGCGGATGCAGGGCGAGCCATTGTTTTTTTAGCCGGGCAACCCTTAGTTTGTATCATGCAGTCCTGCTGGTTTGGGGATATTGACGGAAGCCGGTGCATGCCGTTTACCGGTGATGCCGCCGCATATGCCGCCCGTGTCCGGGAGATCCGGACCAGCATGGACAATTTTGTCCTGCTAGACTGGCACATGGCAGTTACCTGCGGGATATGCCGTGACCGTGCGGAATACCTTTCGCTGCTCCAGAAAGTTTGTATTGCGGGTTCGGAGCAGGCAGTCCGGGAACAATATGCGGCAAAAGACGTGGAACTGCTCCAGATGACAAGAACCCTGGACGAGATGGACACTGTCATTAACCTGCTCTCGGAACGGGTTGCTGACTGGTACCAGATCCGGCACCCCTCGTTTTCCCGCAAATACCGGAGGACACCGGCGCACGTCCTTGTAAAATCCATCAGCGAAAGAAACCGGGAGCGTGGAAGTGGCGGCGGGGCGCTCGGGAAAGTTGCACGGGAAATCACGAGCCTATCAGATGCCCGGACTGCGCTTGCAAAGGAGGTCTCGGCACGGGCCTGCGAAGTGATGCCCAACACAAGCGCGCTTATCGGAGGACTCGTTGCCGCCCGGCTCCTCTCCCTTGCAGGGGGCTTAAAGGAACTTTCCCGGCTTCCTGCAAGCGGGATACAGGTGCTTGGTGCTCGGACTGCGCTTTTTGCTCACCTGCGGACAAAAGCCCCGGCCCCGAAACACGGGATTATCTTCCAGCACCGGAGGGTGCACAATGCCCCACGCGAAGTGAGGGGGAAAGTTGCCCGGGTGCTTGCCGGGAAACTGGCGATTGCAGCACGGCTTGATTTTTACCGGGGCTGTGCAGTGCCGGCATTCCTTGACGATGCGCAAGAACGGATTGACCGTGCGGGAACCTATGGAAAGGAGGAAGGCAAGCAACAATGATACGGGTTGGTGATGTGCTGGTTTCGAAAGGCGAAGGGGGGGTCTACGGTGAGCGGATGCTTGATGGGTACCGTGTCTGGGACCCGTACCGGAGCAAGCTTGCCGCCCTGTACCTTGTGGGGACCGGTATTGAACTTTTGCCGGAGACAAAAGTCCTCTACCTTGGGGCAGCAAACGGGACCACCGTTTCCCACGTTGCCGATTACGTGGAAGTGGTATATGCGGTGGAATTTGCCCCGCGCCCGATGCAGGACCTGCTTGAAGTCGCACGCCGGCGCAAAAACGTCATGCCGATCTTAGCGGATGCTTCCTGCCCGGAGCAGTATGCACCGCTTGTGGAAAAGGTGGATCTTCTCTACCAGGACGTAGCCCAGCCTGACCAGGCGGCAATTGCGCTCAAGAACTGCGTGTTTTTAAAAGAGGGGGGCAGTCTTGTCCTGATGCTCAAGACACGGAGCGTGGATATACGGAAAGACCCCGATGAGGTATTCCGGGACACGCTCGATATTCTCATGTCTGCCGGCCTCACAGTAAATGAGAGTACGTGGCTTGCGCCGTACCACCAGGACCACGCCGCAATTATCTGTACTAAATAATCGAGCGATATCGGGAAAGTACCATGCAAAGCAATATCCGTGTTTATTCCGGAGGGCCCCTGACACTCATTGCAATAATTGCAATTATCGGGCTCCTTATCCTTGTCATACCCCTGTTGTTCCTTGGCTTTGCCGGGAAAGCACTGATGAACCTTGTCGGCCTTTCGTGGCTCACGGCAACTGCATTAGTCATCCTGATTCTTATGTGCAGTTTTGTCAATATCCCGGTATGGAAGGTCCGGCGAGAGACAATCCGGATGCCCCATAATGAAACCGGCATGTTTCCTGATGCATTTACCTGGAAAGAAGACAGGGGCGTATGGGAGACCACCATTGCGGTCAATCTTGGCGGGGCGATCATTCCGGTTGCAATGGCCTGTTATCTCCTGTACCGTGCTACGGCGGTTATAAGCGGGGATTTGTTTTATTTCCAGGTACTTGCTGCGATCCTGATTGTTACTGCGATGTCTTACGTGACGACCCGGGCGATGGTTGGAGTTGGTCTTCGCGCGCCGCTTTTTATTCCCGGTCTCACCGCCCTTATTGCCGGTCTTCTCCTTGGAGAAGGATTTGGGCTTTCTGCCGGAGTTATTGCGTTTGTGAGCGGAGTGGTTGGTACCCTGCTTGGCGCGGATATCGCGCATCTCCCTCATGTGGGCGATCTTGAAGTGCCCCAGGTGAGTATTGGCGGTGCCGGGACGTTTGGCGCGATTTTTATCGGGTGTATCCTGTCAGCACTTCTTACAATTACATTATGAGGTCTCTTACCAGAAGCACATTAAATTACTGAATATTACAGAGGGAGAAAAATTTCCCGGCCCCGTTTCTCTCGTTTTTCCCAAGTCCTGTATGCGACTGCGTCCCTCCCGGAGGAGTCCTGGTTTTATTTTTGTGAAAAATGCGAAGCACCAGCGTGATACCTCATCGGTATACCGGGATTAAGGCAACATGTAGTGAACTACCTGAAAAGATTCACACGAAAAAGAGTAGCCCGGAGCAGATTCGAACTGCTGTCGCGAGATCCAGAGTCTCGCATGATTGACCGCTACACTACCGGGCTATACTGCCTCATACTTTTTGAGGCTGGTGCCTAATTAAAGTGACGCATTTTCATGTTCGAAAAAGGGGCTAAAAGGTACTTTATGCTTTTTTTGCACGGTCACAGCGCCCGCAGGCCCGGCAGACTTCCGGTACCGGCTGGATGAGTTCGCCTCTGCCGCAGAAGGGTTCGATGTCGTGCATATCCCGGATATAATAGATGTGCGGGACAAGCGAAATGTGGGTGTAGGTGCCGCACGGCACACCAAGCCGGTCGGCGATGGATTTCTGGAGTTGGACAAGGGCATACATGTTGGCCCCGGCTGCGGTGAGCATATCATTGCTGCGGAATATCACCCGCATGGCGAGTTTGCCGTCCCGGAGAACGCACTGCACGAGCTGGAGGCAGGGACAATCGTTTAGTTTTTCATCGATTACCGGGTTCCACGTGATGGCAATCGCCCGGCGGCTCACGGGTGAATTTTTGAGTTTTTCTACGATGTATTCGATCTGATCGACATGCACCGGAGTTCTCTCAACGGATAGTCGTTCGCCCCAGTCAAAGAGCCGGCCGTGGTAGTCGTACTCAAAAGAGGCGTGCGAGCCGTGCAGGAGGTCGGTTGCGTACTGTTCGACAAATTTCTGCTGGAACCGGGAGTGTGGGCTCACCAGCGGTCCTTCGAGCGGGGTATCGACCTGGAGGGCTACCTCCTCGAATTCAACAGTGGCTTCGTCATCTTCTGTCTGGAGGACCCACCCTTTTTCCAGGATCATTTTCACGACCAGTTCGTGTGCCCGCCCGATTGCAGGGGCCCGGATGACTCTCATGGAACAAGAGTTGGAGCCGGTATGATATATGTGTTGCAATATTGGGGCGAGAGAAGTAAATCAGGTCAATAATGCATTATCCTCAATCCCGTTGTAATTGCGGGAAATTCTATCTGAATTTAAAGTGTAAGGCTGCAACAGGTGCAGCCCGGTTCAAATCATGAGATCAGAAACGGGATGAGCTCAAAAGTTGATCGGGTGGATTTCCTTGGGGGATCACAAGATTCGATTAAAAATAACTGCTAACCCCTTGTACGTTCCTGCATGGGATCCCCCGTCTCTTCAGCCCGGCTCATCTGGCATAGAGAACCGGATTTTAACTGGGTGATAAATGTGACAACCGGTTTTCCTGTTTTGATCCGTGTGACTATTGGAGAGGGAGGTACCCGGAAGATAATTGCAGGAACGTGACAAGCCTACAATGTATATTGTGCAAAATTGTCCGGGTGAATGTATGGAGTATGTACCTGAATACAGTGATAAGAACAATATACTACAAATACGGAATTTTCTATAGTGCAGGATTGAAACATTCGATCGCTCCGTGCGCGAATTCGGTCTTGTCTACAAGGGATTTAAGTGCCCTTGGCCGGAAAAAATCCGGGCAAAATTAGTTCTTGATATCTGCATTAAATACGGCCAATTCGGGAACCGGAGCAGCAAGTACCCCGGAAACTCCCGAAAAACCGACCACAAAGGATATATTAGCTCTTTTACAAATATTCCTCTTATATTCCGTTTAATCGGAGTATGGGGCTCGTAGAATCGTTATTCGGCAAATGTCGAAACGGTTCTCCGGCTTGAAATGTATGATGTATACTTTGGAGGAAAACGAATGACTAAGCGATTAACAATTGCACTGGTTGCACTTGTCGCGTTGTTACTTGTAGCAGTACTGCCGGTATCGGCAACTACGTTCTACACTGTCAACAACACGATCTCAAGGGGAGCAACCGTGTATATTGGTGAACAGCAGTTAGATATCACCCCGATTTATAATGATGCCAATTCTTTTGGCGAGACTACCGCAGGGTTCTGGCTTTCGGGTAATGACCTTTCGACAAGCGGTCCAACCTACACCGCCAACCTGGCCAACAACCCCACTTCGTTCAGCGTCGATCAGGGTACGTTTGCCAGCGGTATCGGGAACTGGTATCTTGTTAATGGAACCCATGCCAACACCACATACGGTGTGGTTTTCAAAGTTGCAGACCCGAGCATCGTTGCAGATGTCTGGGATTTCAACACAAGCCAGCTTGTCACCGGTAAATCTGTCATCCAGGGCGATTACCTTGGTGTTCGTATCAACACCAACCTGAATGAAGTTTATCTCAGCCGTACTAATGTCGATAATAATGTTACCAACGGTAACATGGATATCAAGGTAAAGTCTGAGTCCGGTAACATTTACAACAAGTTATACTCTGCAAACAATATTGCAGGTGTAGTCTTGACAAATGCAACTGTAAACCGGTCAACCTGGTATCTGGGTACTGGAAACAACGATGCACCAAGCGCATCTAACCCCATGACAACCGCATGGTATACGGGTGCACTTGATTCAAACGGCCAGAATGCATACCCGGCAGGAGTTTACTCCGTCTACGCTGAGTCCCGTGTCAACGGCATGAAGGACTTCTACCAGAACAATGGCGCAGACTACACTGGTAAGACTGTCAGTGCAATCGGACAGGTTACCATTGCGTCCAACACGGTAAAGATTGAGGCCAACAAGGACTCTGTCGTCCGCAGCAAGCCGTTCTCGGTTACCATTACCGGTAAGCCAAACGCGCAATACTGCCTGTGGATCAAGGGCGTCAGCACCATGTCCAACACATACGACAACCAGCCGCCCATGATTACAGCAAACCAGGTCGGTGTATACAATGATACGCCGTCTGCCTTTGCAGCAATATACCCCGCGTTAGATAACAGCATATACGTTGGTGGTTACCAGTACCAGAACAAGGGTTCAACAACGAACCTGTACCAGAATGAAGGCGGTCAGAACAGCTACGATTCAGCAGCATTTGTGACCCAGCTCTACGCCAATGTTACCCTGAGCGATGCGGGTAAGAGGACTGTCCAGTTTACAACTACCAACTGGACCAAGGCCCAGAAGTACACCATCCGTGTCGAGCAGGACTTCGGTGGCGCTGTTGGATTCAAGAGCGACGAGGTTGATGTGAAGGTCGAGAAGGGAGCAGTCACCATCGTGGCAGCCGGCGACCAGAGCTACTACCTTGGAGAAGAAGTTAAGTTCTCCGGTACCAACACCGAGTCATCGACTACCTACCTGTTCATCATCGGACCCAACCTGGACCAGTATGGTGCACAAATCCAGAACGAGGACCCAAGGAACAATGCAGTAGTGGATAATAATGTAGCCACCTTCCAGGCAGCGGATGTCCTTGGAGACAACACCTGGTCATGGAAGTGGGGAACAGCAAACTATGCTCTTGACGCAGGTACCTATACGGTATATGCAGTCAGCCAGCCCAGAGATGCACGGAGCGAGCACCTCTCACAGTGTGCATATGGCACAGTCTCTATCATTGTAAAGAAGCCGTTTGTCAGCGCGACTGCATCCCAGTCCACAGTTGCAAAGGGTGACGCAGTATTCATCACCGGTACCGCAGAAGGCCAGCCCTCATCGGGAGTTATGATCTGGATTCTCGGAAAGAACTATGCCGGCCTTGCCACACAGTCTGTGAACTCCGACGCTTCATTCTCATATGAAGTCAAGAAAGAGGACACCAAGGACCTGTATGGCGGCCAGTACTTCATCGTTGTTCAGCACCCGATGCAGAACGACCGGTATGATGTTAAGGCGTTAATCAATGGTGCTGCAGTTACTGGTATGCCCCTTGGTCAGTCCGGTGCAGCAGTCTACATAGCAGACCAGAACACTGGGTCATTCGCAGGACAGACTCCTGAGTTTAAGCTCACTGGAGCCGGCAGCCTGCAGGGCTCCGACGCAGCAGAGGCACTGATTGAAGCAATCAACAGCGCAAACGTTGACGATACCTACACCAAGCTCCAGATCCTCATTGAGGAACCGGTCATCACCATCGACACCGTTGGCGACAGGCATGTCGGTGACAAGTTCACCATCACTGCAACCACCAACCTTGCCGTAGATGACGAAGTCCTCTTCGAAGTCTATTCATCATCATTCC
>DAOQAA010000023.1:0-11051 GCA_035353675.1 Methanoregula sp.
CGAACTGTTTTTTAATCGAGGCAAGCACCGGCATGTACTGTGCCGCCCAGTCGATTTTTTGTCTGCCCGTATTCATGAAAACCTCTTTTCTGCTTCCTGCGGGAAACAGGTGTTTTTTTCGTACCCATTCCTTAGGGCGACCAATGCACAATAAAGTTCCCCGTAAAGGCAGGACCATCCGGGAAGGTATGCAGATAGGTAAATAGTGCTTGCAGGAAATAACAAAAATGGCATGGTGCTCACACGAAGGATCATCCCCTGTCTTGATCTTAAAGACGGGCGGGTTGTAAAAGGGACAAATTTTCTTGGTTTACGGGACGCCGGCGACCCGGTGGAACTTGCCGAGCGTTACAACGAACAGGGTGCGGACGAAGTTGTCTTCCTTGATATTACCGCTTCAAAAGAGAAACGCGGTATTATCATCGAACTGATCCAGCGTGCGGCAGACCGGCTTTTCCTCCCGCTCACGGTCGGGGGCGGCCTGCGGACGCTTGATGATATCCAGCAGATCCTCCGGGCCGGGGCCGACAAGGTCAGCCTGAACACAAGCGCCGTTCATGATCCTTCCATTATTACAAAAGGAGCAGAATCGTTCGGGACGCAGTGCATCGTTGTCGCGATGGATGTGAGGCGGAACTTCACGGAAAACCCGGCAGCAATACCGGTGCTGCTTGATGATGGCCGCACCTGCTGGTACGAGGTTGTCATCTATGGCGGGAGCAAACCAACCGGGATCGACGCGGTGCGCTGGGCAAAAGAGGCAGAAGAACGCGGTGCCGGTGAGATCCTCCTGACAAGCATGGAAACCGACGGGACAAAGAACGGGTTTGACCTTGCGATCACCCGGGCGATCTCGGAATCGGCCAACATCCCGGTGATCGCAAGCGGCGGTGTCGGGACGCTCGAACATTTCTATGACGGGTTTACAAAAGGAAAAGCCGACGCCTGCCTTGCGGCAAGCGTCTTTCACTACGGCGAATTTACTGTCCGTGATGTAAAAGAGTATCTTTCCCGGCGGGGTATCCCGGTACGGCTGTAAGGTCGAGCTCGAACGCTGCAACCGGGTGTTCCAGTTCAAATGCGGTAAGCACGGCGGGATGGATCTCGCCGAATACGCCGACTTTTTTCCCGTTTGCGATAATATCTGCTCTTCTGCCGTCAATAAACGCGTCATCTTTTGATTCCATGACGGTATAGGTAATGCCAAGTTCGCGGAGCACGGCATCCGCATGGGCATAAGCTTCGGAGAAGTCTGCTGCCGGGTGAGTGCCTGCTGCGGCAAGCTGCTGAGTCGTCAGGAGATCGGCCACGACATCGCCGGTTGCAAAGATGCGCTGCGGCAGTTCGCGGTGCCGGTTGACCTGGAGCATCTCTAAAAGGAGCGGCAGGATATCGGTTCGGACAACCGTGTATTCTTCGCTTATCGGGTGCATGAGGTGCAGCACATGCGGTGAGCGGGGGCGCTGCATGTAATCGCTTGCCACTTTCTCGTTTGTGAGCGTAAAGGGCATCATCTCAAGGTACCCGAGCCCGGAAAGGACAGTCCGCACCTGTCCGGCAACCGTGTTTGCCACGTGTTCTTTCCCGATGGAAAATGTCGGGGGGAGCTCGACATCAAAGTTCTCGTACCCGTATGCGATTGCAACGTCCTCGAAAATGTCCCAGTCGTGCATGATATCGGCGCGGTAGCAGGGCACCTGAACTTTTACTTTGTCATTCCCGACTGCCTGTGCGCCAAACCGCATCTTTTCGAGCAGTTTTACTATCTGCGGTGCGGTAAGTTCAACACCGATAAGATCGCAGCATTCGCGGACGCTTACCGTGCGCTCGACAGGTTTCAGATCCGGAGTCGCGACACCGTTTATCTCTACGCTCTCGATAGTTGCGCCGGCTTCGGCCATCGCGGTGCAGATGATATTTGCCGCGACATTGACCGCACGCTGGTCGGTGCCGGTCACATCGAGAAGGATGTTCTTTGTTTTCGTTGTCACCCGGGTCCGCTCGCCATTGATAATCGGCGGGAACGAGCAGACATGGTCTTCGTCATCGGTGATGAGGGGGAAGAGCGGGAAGTCCTTTACGATCTTTGCATAGTCCCGGCCTTTCGGGTGCTCGGCAAGGATGCCGTCAAGCGTGAGTTCTTTGGTGAAATCAAGCGGGACAAACTTCCTGCTCCGGGGAGAGGCCGTATAATGGAACGGCGGCTTTATTGTGTCGAGGTCATGAATGCCGATGGCAACCTTGCTGCGTCCCCTGCCGACTGCCCAGTGCAACGCTTCCTGAAGCGCCATGACCGAAAGGATCGATTCGTCATCGAAGGAGACATTCCTGATAACCGCAGACCCAAGGCATGGCCGGATGTTTGCCAGTTTCGGGTCGATGGTGAATTTTATGCCGGACGGTTTTACCGAATATTTCGGGAGGCCGATCTCGATTTCAAGAAATCCCCGCATTGCCCGGGCTGCACCCTCAACCGAGAAGAGATCGGGCCGGTTGGGGAAGAACTCAACATCAACGTGATCTTCCTCAATGCGTTCGATCTCGGAGCCGATCATCGGGATGCGTTTTAAGATTGCTTCCTTGTCCGTGCCGGTGAGACGTTCAAGATACTTATAGGAAAGGCTGATAATTGCCATGTTATGCTTTCCTCCCGACCTTTACCGGTGCATGGACCGGGCTGTTCCTGATCCATTCGAGGTCGCTCTGGTATAACTGGCGGAGGTCCTTTAAGCCAAGCCGGAACATTGCGACACGGCTCACGCCAAGGCCCCATGCGAGCACCGGGTATGTAACGCCCCACGGTGCGGTGACTTCCTGCCGGAACACTCCGGCCCCGCCCATCTCGACCCAGCCAAGCCCGTCGACATAGATCTCAGGCTCAACTGAGGGTTCCGTGTACGGGAAGAACCCGGGCCGGAACCGTACATCCTCAAAGCCCATCCTCTGGTAGAACTCTTTTAAGAAGCCGAGCAGGTGCCGGAACGTGACCCCCTTGTCCATCACGATCCCTTCGAGCTGTTCGAATTCGGGCGTGTGCGTGGGATCGATTGCCTCGCGGCGGTATACCCTGCCGACACAGAAGGCTTTCACCGGCGGCTCCGGGTGGTTGACAAGGTACTGGATGGACAGGCTTGTCGTGTGGGTCCGGAGCACGCATTGTTTTGCCTTGTCGGGGTTCCATTTCCCGCCCCACCCTGTAGATGATGTTTCCCCTCCGTGCTCATGCATATCGCGGAGACGTTCCCATCCCTCCGGCAGCGGGGCTTCCTCTTTAAGATAGAAAGTATCCTGCATCTCCCGGGCCGGGTGGTCCTGCGGCTGGAAGAGCGCGTCGAAGTTCCAGAACGCACTCTGGACAACGCTGCCGTGCATCTCGGTAAATCCCATCTCCAATAGGATCTGGCGCATTTCGTCAATGAGCCGCTGGTATGGGTGGGACTTTCCGGGATAGACGATCTTTGGCAGTTTGTTGATGTCGTACCTGCGCAGGTTCGCGTTTTTCCACGCGCCGGACAGGATCTGGTCACGGGTGAGCGTGCCGATCTCCTCGCGGAGGTCAAGGCCCTGTGCCGCAAGCGCTGCACCGGCTGGAGTGACTGCAATAGTATAACGGACGGATTCGGTTTCGGCCAGGAGTTTGCGCTTGACAAGATCCTTTGCCCGTGCGCCCGCTTCTGCCGGGTTTCTCAGTGCCGCTTCATCGTCTGCGGTGGAGGCACCGGAAGATGGCGTGACAATACCATTTGTTACTGTAATCAGGCCCTTTTTCCTGAGCTGGCCAAACCCGATCTTAAACGCGGCGAGTTTCTGGAGTTCTGCAAGAGGAGTGCCCGCTTCTCCAAGTACACGCAACAGCTGGGTCTCAGGAAGTCCTGCTGTCCGGTACGTGTTCCCTTCCTCGGTATACTCAAATGATTTATCGACAATGCGTTCGAGCTTCACAAGCCCGTTATCCATCGCAAGGTGTGCCCACTGCACGACAGCTTCGGGCGTCGCATCCATCTTTGCCGCAAGTTCCGGGACATCAACCGCTTTACCGGAATTACCCTTAAGGGCGGCAAGCAGCCTCTTTTCGTTTAACGTCAGTTCAGCCATCCGCACTCACACCCTGATATTTTCTGCTGCCACGTTCATCTTCTCCTTAAAATCTTTTAAAAATGCCAGTACCCGTTCCGCAGTCTCCTTCTTGCACTGCCCACAGGTGATCTCCCCGGCTTTACATTTCCGGTGGATTTCGGCAAGCTGTGCATCGTCTGTGACCATGTGGAACATGTTGAGGAGGTAGAGCGTGCACTTCTCCGGCTCTCCGCCAAGTTTTTTCTGCTCCTCCAAGGTCATCCTGCCGCCGGTAAGGGCACTCATGATTTTCTTTCTTACTGTCGCTTCCGGTTCATAGAATGAGATGAAACTCTCAGGAACACTTGACGACATCTTACCGCCGGTCAGTCCCGGCAGGAAAACATGATAGGTGGACGATGGCGTATAGAACGCATAACCGCCGCAGGCACGCTCAATCTCCCGTACCCGTGCGCTTACATCGGCACAACCGGCGCCTTTAATGTCAACGTGACCCTCGTATTTTTTCGCGTTTGGGAACGCTTTTTTCACGGCATCAAGCGCTTTATCCGGCGCATTCTTCGAGCGCACGCTGATATACCCGTCGCGTTCCTCGACCGTGAACATCCGGAACTTATGTGATATTCCCCGTGTGAGCCGGATATGGGGGTCCTGGTCGATTCCCACCGGCACAAGCGTCGGCGCCGGTCCACATTCAACCTGCGGGTACAGGATATCTGCTACCTGCGTGATCACGCTGTCTGCATGGGCAAGCGCAGTCTCGGGAGTAAACCCGTAAATTGCCGAAAGTTCGGAGAAGTTAACCTTTGTCGCCGCTTCAAACGCGAGGTCCTTTAACCGGTTGTTTTTACTCTGGAAGTAGGTCTCACCTTCGTACCCAAGGGCAAACAGGCAGGAGAGATATTCTTTGCCATACTCCCGGCATTTTTCCCATGAAAGACCCCGTACGCCGTAGGCTTCCCGGTCGGCAATTGTCACGTAACCCTTTGCACCCTGCTGAACGTGCCAGACAATTTCCCTCATGAGCATCAGGTGGCCGAGGTGCGGGTGGCCGCTTGGCATAAACCCGGTTAAAAGATAAAACGGGCTGTGGTTCCGGATCGCACGGGCAATCGGGAGATAATCCCGGTGCCCCACGACGATACCCCGCCGCATAAAATAGGGGATATCCGGAAGTTCAGAGAGTACCGGTGCAATCGGGTCGATGCCAAACTCGGCAAATGTTTTTTCGACATCAAGAGAGGGTGTACTTGACCAGGGATTGATCTGCGGTTCTGTCATGATTGAAACGCTCTGCTTTTATAACTTGATCCGCGCGAATTCGACGAACTGTATACCGGTAGTATGTACACAGCCAAACAACATCTTCTTTTTGACACTGTGCGCCATCCTGACAGAGCGCGAGATCACGCTCATTGGCATGACTGCCTCTTTTTCAATTGCATGCACCAGAAGATCGGAGTGCACATTTTTGCCGCAGTATACCCGGAAGTGGTGGCCGAACTTGTAACCGGTCCGCGGAATAAACTCATGCCGGCGTAATTCGGTGTAGACCTTATCTTTTTCAGGAAGTTCAGTATCGGATTCAGATGCAAACGCAAAGTAGTCTTCAGATGTGATCGGGCTGCCGTCTTTTTTTACGCGAAGGATTCCGGATTCCATCAGGTACAGGAGCTCAACCGGCGTGATCATGAGCCGTTCGTTGTCAAGCCGTTTACCGAACCGGGCTGTTTCGAGATCGGAGTCCGGCGGCACCCGGACCATCGCAGATTTCCCGACAAGGATTGCATCTTTTAGCGTTATTGCAGGATGCGGGACGCAGGCATCTTCGAGTTTCTGGAACTTAATCTCGTAGTATGTCAGTTCATCTTCATCGTCAACAACGGCAAGGACATACTGCTTGCGCATGTTTTTTGCCGTAACGACCTCTTCAATCAGTTTTTCAAACCGGATGGGGTCGCGTTCCGACAGGACCCGGACAAGATAAAGTGATTC
Source organism: Methanoregula sp. (assembly GCA_035353675.1). Lineage (GTDB taxonomy): Archaea > Halobacteriota > Methanomicrobia > Methanomicrobiales > Methanospirillaceae > Methanoregula. The sequence goes on from DAOQAA010000023.1 coordinate 6,073, forward strand.
CCCGGTCCCCGGCCGCTGACCGCGCCGGAAAACCCGGTAATCGTGTGGCCCGGTCTGGACGACATATCCTCTCTCGCGCAGGTCCCTGTAGACAAGGAAACTGCGCAGGAAATTTTTCTGGTCTGCACATTTGGCAAGCAGCGTATCGAACGTATAACCCGGGACTGTAATTTTCTGGCGGAGGAGCAGGTAGAGGGCTTCCTGCGGTGCGAGCCGTATCCCGTCACCTTCGGGACGTCCGTACCCGCTCTGGTCATAGAGCATCTTTCCGTCTTTTCCTGTAAGCACAGAAGTGCCGTCAAATGTTGCCTTCACTTACAGGATCTATTGTTGCCGGAGGGTTATAAGAGCGCGGGGATCCGGGCACGGTTTTTGTGCGCGTGTTTGCCCGGCCAATCGAAATCCTTATGGATTACATAATTGCGGACATGTTCCTATTAAAAAGGCGAAAATCGAACGTGTATAGTCAGATTGTATCTCATAAGTATACTGATTTGCACGTCCCCGCGAATGATCGACATTCCGGGAATCTTTGGGTAATACTATAAGATACATTGATCACCCACACCGGAATCATTTCAACAGCCTATGAAAATGTGGCGGAAAAATGATGGCGGATCAAACCAGCGACCACGGATGCCGACGCAGGAGTGTGCTTAATCTCGCGGGTTTTCTTGCGAGGTCAGCCGCGAATGGTCCCGGTATCCGTGCCGTCATCTGGGTGCAGGGCTGCCCGATCCGGTGCAGTGAGTGTTTCAACCCTGAGTTCTGGTCCTTTTCTCCCGCGAATCTTATTACTCCTGATGACCTCGCCAATCGTATCATCGCCATAAAAGGTATCGATGGCGTGACCTTTTCCGGGGGAGAGCCGTTTTCCCAGGCAGACGGACTGGCTTTTGTTGGAGAGCAGGTCAAAAAAGCGGGGTTGACGGTCATAACGTATACCGGATATACGTACGAATACCTTACCTCGCATCCCGATCCCGGCCGGGACCGGCTGCTTGCGGTTACCGATCTTCTTATTGCCGGCCCATATATCGGCGAGCTTGCCTGTACGGATCCTTACATTGGTTCATCAAACCAGCAGATCATAGACCTTTCCGGGAGAATCCGCATACATGATACTTCCGAAAAGGTGCCTGGCGGATTCGTTGAGTTTTCTATTAGTCCCGGAGGAATTGTCACGACCACCGGTTTTCCGGAAAAAAATCTTGTGCGGCAGATCGCCGCCCGGTGCCGAGGGGAGTAAGAGGATGTCGCATTTCAGCCGCATCAGGACAACCTTCCGGCACCGCGAGGCGCTGGTCCAGTGCATGCAGGAGCTTGGCTATACCGTCGAGACTGATACTACCATCAAAGGGTATCACGGGCAGCACAATGTCGATATTGCTGCAAAAAAATCCGGGTCGTACGGCCTTGGTTTTGTGAAAAATCCGGAAGGCACGTACGACATGGTGGCGGACTGGTGGGGAGTTTCGGGAAAAGGCGAAAAGAAAATCGCCGAAGAATTAAAAGAACAGGCCGGTGTCCTCCAGAAAGAATACGCAAAAAAACTGGTGCTCGAACAGGCTGCGGCAGATGGCTTTAATGTCGTATCAGAAACCGAGGAAAACGACGGGACCGTCCGGATTGTGGTCAGGAGATGGAAGTAAACCATGCAGCACGCCGAACCGGATTTCTCCCGCAGGCTGGACATCTCCCTCCGCGCCCGTGTCACGCTGATTGTCGTTATCACCCCGGAAGAGGAGCGGGTGATATCGCAGGTTAAGGATGTCTGCGAAAGATGGGACCCTCCCCGCCAGTGCATTGCCTGGGACAGTGTCGACGGATTTTTAGTTATATCCGGAAACAAGAATTTCCCTAACCAGTCGCGTGACCCTCTCACGGCGCTTGATGATATTGTAAAGACCGGCGAGGATGCTGTTATCGTCCTTAAGGACTTCCACGAATACTGGAACAACCCGCAGGTAAAACGAAGGATCCGCAATTTCTCGCAGGCGTTCCGCTACAACCGGCGCACAATTGTGATCGTGACCCCGGCAACCCGGGTGCCGGATGAGATCCGCGACGACGCAGTCATCGTGCATTTTCCGCCGCCAACAGCAGCCGAACTTTCTGCCGATCTGGACCTCCTGCTTGCCACAAGCGGCATTTCATGTTCGCTTTCACCCGGGGGCCGGGAAAAGATCATCCAGGCAGCCCTTGGCATGACCCTCAACCAGGCACGAAGGTCATTTTCAAAAGCGATTGTTACCCACGGCACGCTTGATGACCGGGACATTGATGCGATCATTGCTGACAAAAAAGACATCCTGAGTTCTTCGGATGCGCTTGAATTTTACAGTTATACTGAAACCCCGGAGAATGTCGGGGGGCTTGTCGTTCTCAAGGACTGGCTCCGACTGCGCGAGCGGGCGTTTACGAAAGATGCACGCGATTTCGGGCTCCCGGCACCAAAAGGTATCGCACTCATCGGCATCCCCGGTACAGGGAAAAGCCTTACGGCAAAGATGATTGCCGACCTCTGGCACCTGCCCCTGCTCAGGCTCGATGTCGGGGCGCTCTTTGGCAGCCTTGTCGGTGAATCTGAAGAGCGGACGCGCCGGGCGCTCGCGCTCGCCGAAACGATCAGCCCGTGCATTCTCTGGGTGGACGAGATCGAAAAGGCGTTTGCGTTTGGCAGCGGCGATGCCGGTACGAGCCAGCGTGTTTTTGCCCATCTCCTTACGTGGATGCAGGACAAGACCGCCCCCTGTTTTGTTGTGGCGACTGCAAACAATATCGCAGCGCTCCCGCCGGAACTGTTACGGAAAGGGCGGTTCGATGAGATATTTTTCCTTGATCTGCCAACAACAGATGAACGGCGCGAGATTTTTACCGTACATCTTAAGAAACGTAAATGCGTTCCCGCGGAATTTGACGTCGATCTCCTAAGCCGGGAAAGCGAGGGTTACGTAGGCGCTGAGATCGAGCAGACGATCATTGATGCAATGTACCGGGCATTCAGCGAGAACATGCGCCGGGTCACGACCACTGACATCATTTCCTGCATGAAGACGCAGGTCCCCCTTTCAGTATCGCAACGTGAAACCGTGGCGGCACTCCGGGCATGGCTTGCAGAGGGAAGGGCACAGTCAGCTTCAAGGCAGGCAGCGACGTCACATCGCGTGAATGAAAGGACAATTGCGCTGGAGACGTTTGATCCCGTGCAGCCGTGAGCCCCATGAAACTTGCTCCCGAATTCCCGGTTATCGGCCCTTTTTTATACCGGCGTTTTGTCAGAGCATTGGCAAAATCACTTTCCCTTGGGAATGTGCAGGCGGTCGGCGAACTGTGTACCATTGCAGGGGCGTGTTCCGATCCGGTTGCACAAAAAACTGCGCTCGATGCCCTTGGCAGTCTTTTGGCACAGGACGCCATAGATGTCTTCTGTAATGAAGTGCTGGAGAGGGAAAACCCGACACTTGAAAAAATTTCCATCAACAAAGGCTACGTCCCATCGGAGCCGGTGTTGGCGGCACTTTTCCTCTTTATCACCGGGCAGGAAGAGGCATTGTGCCTTTTTGATCCGGACCCTCATCACCCCCTCATCTTCAAGGGGTATGCTGCGGCGCCGGTCCGGATTAAAGCCCGGGCTCTCCGCAGTGCAAAAGGTCCCCGGATGTGCCAGATCCTTGCCCATTCCCTCGTCGGGCTGGAGCCGGCACAGGCTGCCGGTGCATGGTCCTATGACGAGTGGGCTGTGGTCATCGATGGCCTTACTGATGAGAAGGCATGGGATCTGCTCTGGCTGCTTCTTGTTTTGGCACCCCCGGCACTTGCAATTACAGCGCTGAACGCAATGAAAACTTCCGGCTGGAAACCCGGCGGCGATGGAGAGCAGGTCTTTTGTGAACTGCTTCGCGAGCTCCCGGAGACATGGAAGAGTCCGGCTCCTGAAAAACCTCTCATGACTATGCGGAACCATGACAGCCCGTGCATGAAATTTGCTTTCTCACGCGACGGCACACTTCTTGCCACCGGCACTGTTGAGGGGAGGATTTCAGTCTGGCAGGTAAAAACGGCACGGCTTATTACGGACGTTTCAACAGATGCGGGGGCCATCAGGTTTTTGGAATTTTCACCGGATAATTCATTCCTTGTGTCGGGAGGGAATGCCGGGACTATCAGCAGTTTTGCAATCCCTTCCGGTGATATCGTCTGGTCGTTTACCGATAAGGACGACCCGGTTTCCTGTTCTGTATTAATTGGTAGCGGGGAGGAGATAATTGCCGGAACTCTCCATGGAAAGATGATCCGTCTCGGGAGCCGGACCGGGAAAATCCTGTTTATGGTGCAGGGACACCCCGTCCGTGTTACGGCAGTTTCCACGGTTGCTGACAATAAGCGCGTGATTTTGGGCTATGCCGACGGAACTTTGTCCTGCTGCAATATTGAAACCGGAAATGAGATCTGGACTGCGGGGGGCAATGATGACCCCGTCAGGGCTCTTGCACGTACACAATCCGGAGATAATCTGTTTGTTTTCCATGACCGGTCACTTACGGTTCTCCGGAATGCGGGTACCGGGGTTTCTGTAAGGACATATTCCCGGTTCTCCGGTCATTCCACCTGCCATGCCATATCGACGGAAAAGCAGATCGCCATAACCGGCAGCGATAACAATATCTTCTGGCTCTGGAAATTCGAAAACAAAGACCCGGCCGCAGAAATTCCGCTTTACAACCGCCGACCGCTCTGTTGTTCCCTGACCCCTGATGGGACACTCGCCGTGGTTGGCTGCAATGACGGGACAGTATTTTTTCACCATGTTCCTGACGGGTCATGGGTAAAAGAATTCCGGGCGTACAGGCAACCCGTTAATGCATGTGAGATCTCCCTGGATGGCAAAATCCTTGCCCTCTCTGGTGGTGATGGGACTATCACGCTCAGGGACATTCCCACAGGAGAGATTCTCCGGACACTTGCCAATCCCTCCG
>DAOQAA010000023.1:11151-30801 GCA_035353675.1 Methanoregula sp.
ACGCTCAGGGACATTCCCACAGGAGAGATTCTCCGGACACTTGCCAATCCCTCCGGTGCAGTAACTGCACTTACCCGTGCTTCGGGTACCGGAGATGCCGGAATAATCGCCGGCACAAATGATGGCAGGGCCCGCATATTTTCAGCTGAAGATGGCACTCTTGTCCGGTCCATCGATATGTACACACAGTCAGTCCGGGCCCTTGCGGTCAGCCCTGACGGGAGGTATCTTGCATGTGCCGGGAAAGATCCAACTCTTCGCATTTGGGACCTGGCAAATGACAGCCTTGTTGCCACATGTGACACTCCCACGACTACCGTGCGGGGGCTTGTGTTTTTGCCGGGTTCGCCATCATTTATTTCCGGGGGCTGGGACGGTATAGTGAGGATCTGGGATGTGCCGGGCGGGAAACTGTCAGAGGCACTTCCCGGGCATTCAAGTATCATTACCTGTTGTTGTGCTGGTCCAAAAGGCGTTTTTTTTGTTACCGGCAGTGATGACACAACCGTCCGGATCTGGAGTCTGGCCGGTGAAACGGAATGTATCGTTCTTTCTGACGCACAGCATGAAATCAGCGCATGTGCTGTTTCCCCGGATGGAACACTTCTTGCTGCCGCTGGCACTGATCCTGTAATCCGGCTGTATACCCTGCCTGAGGGAAAAGCGTGCGGGACAATCCCGCAGGTCCCGGGAAAACCGACGGCTCTCGCATTTACCGGTGACGGGCTTGCGATTGCAGCCGGATATGATTCCGGCACGCTCGCGTACTATTCTGTGCATGACAAAATTCTCATCCGTACCCTGCCCGCCCACAACGGGACTATCACCGGGATTGTTGTCCTGCCGGAAAAAGATTGCATTGCCACAAGCGGTATTGATGGGAGGGTGCATATCCACCGGGTTCCTTTTATGCGCCCTCTTTCGCAGTCAACCCTTGCAGATCTTGCTTTTGCGCGAAACGGGGAACAGGCGGCCGGTCCGGGTGCGATGGCAGAACAGTGGCGGTTCCTTTCCCTCCTCCTATCAGTCAGGTTCCAGAACGAGATCGAACTCTGCCCGGCATACCGCGATGCCGGGGCGTTTGATATCCAGATTGTCGGGTGATTTTCATGGACCGGTATACCCAATCCCTTCCCCCGGCATTTCGCATTGGCGCAGACTTCGGGAACGGATCGCTTGTCATCGGGATTGCGGAACCTGACGGTACAGGTTTTCGCACGATGGAATTTTCCGGCTGGTCGCAGGAGATGCCCGGTACGGGAACCAACAGATCCGTCCACACCGTGCCGTCACTGATTCATTACGATAAGGACGGCAGCCGGATCATTGGCGATGAAGTTGTCCGTGCAGGTAAGGAGGATCATCCTGCAACGGTCCGGTGGATCCGGAAATACCTGCTGGACGAAAGCCCGGCGCGAGTGCCGGCAGGAGATGCCCGGCAGGTAACGATTCGCGATGCAGCAACGGATTTTTTCACAGATGTCCTTACCCATGCGGTACGGGAGTGTCCCAGGTGCGCCACGGTTGGCTTTACTATTCCTCCGGATGTCCCGGACTGGTATTCCGGGTGGCTAGGGAGTATTGCCGATGCATCCGGTTTTTTATCGTGGTACCTGCTTTCCGAACCGGTTGCAGTTATTGCCGGTTACGGCCTTGTCCCCCGGGCAGGCAATTCCTACCTTATTATTCACTGGGATGAGACAGTCCTCACAGCATCTTTTGTTGTGTTCGGAGAAGCACCTGATCATGCCGCAGTTGCTGAAATCCGGATGACTGGTTCAGCCGCCGAAGATACCGGGTGCAGGGATCTCGATAACTGGATAACACAGGACATACTCTTTCGGAATTTCAGGAAATACACCGGTGCAAAAGCACAACAGATTCGTGATGCGGTTTCTGGAAGGACAGCTGAAATATTCCGGCATCTCGTTATAGAGGACAATGCCGTGACAGAATTTATCGATCCATTCTCCGCAACAACGGTCTCTGTCCGCGTTTCTCGGGATGACATTGACCGGATCCTGCTGGAACATGGATTCCCGGCAGTCCTTGAACGAACTATTGCCCGGGCCCGGGCAGCTGCACGTGCACGTGGGTATAATGAGGAACAACCTGACGCCATCCTCATGACCGGCCGGGGCTGTATGATACCCGCTGTTACGGATTTCATCAAAAAACAGTTTGCCGGAATTCCGGTTTATTGCGATCACCCGCTTGATGCTGTAGCCCGCGGGACTGTACTTCACCGGCCCCGGACGAACCGGCCGGACCGGATCAAAAACGATTACGCGCTCAGGTACTGGGACCCGAAAAGCCAAAAACACCGGTTCCGGTTTCTCGTGCGCAGCGGTGCCCGGTACCCGAGCGCAGGGCAGCTCGCCCGCATCACCATCAGCGCCGCGTATGACGGCCAGACCCGGCTTGGAATCCCCCTGTATGAGATCAGCACATCGCCGGAAGCGCATGGACCGTCACTCGATCTGGTCTTTGATCCTGCCGGGGGAGCCCGCCCTGTCGGACCACCGGAGGATGCCGGTAACGGGAGCAGGCCTGTGCCTGTAAACGAAAGTACCCCCACGCTGCTTGTCGCTGACCCGCCGGCCACAAAAGGCGAGCCCCGGTTCGAGCTGACGTTTGTGCTTGACCGGGAAAAACAACTTTGCGTCACGGCACGCGACCTTGTGACCGGTATACTCGTAAAAAAAGATGCACCGGTCCATACACTGACATGAATACCGGAGGAAAATTATGGAAATGCAGGAAATGGAGATTACAATCGATAAGGAAGGAAGAATTCTTGTGAAAGTGAACGGGGCTTTTGGCACTGACTGTCTTGAGATGACAAAAAATCTCGAAAAAGCCGCTGGTGTTGTAGAAGAGCGAAATTATCTTTCAGAATTCTATGAACCGCCGGTAACCGGAGAACATTCAACCAGTATCCGGCGATACTAAAAAATTACCGGGCAAAATCCCGCACAGCCTGAATATTTCCCCGGTCATCCCGCCGGTCATCTACCGGGGTTTCGCAGATGAGCGGCAGGCGGGCAAAGGCCGGGTGGTGGAGAATGCGCCGGAACCCGTCTTCCCCGATAAATCCCATGCCGATATGTTCGTGACGGTCAAGCCCGCTCCCGAGATCACCTTTTGTGTCGTTGACGTGAATAACTTTGAGCCGGTCAAGGCCAACGGTTTCGTCCAGCTGCGCGAGGGTGGAAGCAAGCCCGGCATCCGTCCGCAGCTCGTATCCCGCGGCAAATGCGTGGCAGGTATCAAAGCAGATGCCAATCCGTTCTTTTCTTTCTATTCCTTCGATAATCGCGCGGATGTGCTCGAAACTGCTGCCGACGCTGTTTTTCTCCCCCGCAGTATTTTCAAGGAGCAGCATCACGTTGTTGCCGGATGACGAAAGCGCTGCATTCACTGCTTTAATCACCCGGGCCCGGCCGCCCGCGATACCGTCGCCGAGATGGTGACCGAGATGGGTGACAAGGTACGGGATGCCCAGTTTCCCGCACCGGTCAAGTTCTGCCGTGAGGGTCTGGACGGATTTGTCCCAGATCTCTGGTTTCGGCGAGGCAAGGTTCGGGAGGTAAGGCATATGGTCGACGGGAAGAATGCCGGTGGTCGCGATCTTCTTTTTGAAAAGAATACTGTCGCCGTCGGTCAGCGGTTTGAACCCCCAGCCCCGGGGGTTTCGGGAAAACATCTGGAAGACATCGCACCCGGCATCTTTTGCCCGGTCAACCGCGAGATCAAGCGAACCGGCAATCGAGACGTGCACGCCGACTTTTACCTGCGCCATGAACAGCCACGCTCCAGAACAAAAATCATCTGCATCAGATCAAACATTGCGATGAACCGGTACATTGAGGTTGTGATTGTGCCGGAAAAAGAAAAAAGTTAGTCCCTGCGGTAGTGTACGGCAAGAACTGCAATCCCGACGCAAAGGATACCCAGCGCTGCAAACGGCAGACCGGATTTCTGTGTTGTCGTAACAGGTGCAGATGTTGTTGCGGGTGCAGGGGTTGATGGAGATTCTGTCGTTGTCACGTTAACACCCAGTGGCGGGACGACGTGAACAATATAATCCGAGACCGGCTGGACTCCTCCGACAAGGGGAGTGGAGTTCGGACACAAGCTTGCAAGGGCTTCTCCCTTCACAAACGTGACATTGACGCTTGAAGCATCGTTTCTCCCGTTGAAAAAGAGCGATTCGCCGGGCTTGAGGATCTTTTGTGCGGCGGTCATTTTGCCGCTGGTGACAGTCACATTCGTGGTTGCTGCCATGCAGGATGTCCCTTTGCAGGTAGCGCAGTCCGGGACCGTTTCAGCATTTATTGCATAATTTCCGATGAGCGTGACCGGGAGACTCCCGATATCTCCGATTTCATCGGTCGCATAATCAGCATTTGCGCCGGATCCGTACAGTTTTGCAAGCGCAATCCAGTTCCCGCCAGTTCCGCCAAGGCTCACCGCGACAGCCTGATCGCCTTTGGCAAATACAGAAAGCGCTGCTTCGTCAGGAACGGTGCCGGTAAGCGTGGATGTGTTCAGCGGCGTCCAGGAACAGACCGGAGCAGTTGCACCCGAGCCGTAATCGCAACCGTATTGTTCAGGATTTGCAAGGGTCAGGGAATTATTTACCGGTGAAACCTCAGCCACCGTACCTTTGACGGTTACCTCAAGGACAACTGCACCAGCCGGAACTGCACACGCAAAAAGGACCAGCAGTGCGGCACACAGGAATACTGAAACATGTTTTCTCATGGTTAACTCCTCCAATCAATAGTGTATAAAAAATTCATCGATATACCGTCTTAAAAATCCTGCACATTTGAGTACGCTACAGGAGACCGTACCTGTACTTTGAAGATGGAACAGGGCCAATTTAGGGGTATGAAGGTTACTTTCCTTGGGACAAACGGCTGGTATGATTCATCCACCGGAAATACCGTCTCAACTCTTGTCTCCACACGCGATTACGATATTATTCTCGACGCAGGAAATGCTATTGCGAAAGCCGACCGGTACATATCGCAGGAAAAACCTGTCTTTCTTTTTCTCAGCCATTTTCATCTCGACCATACAGAAGGGCTCCACACGCTCGTGAAGTTCCGGTTTAGAAAAGGCCTGACCCTCTGCGGACAGGTTGGCACCACTGCGGATCTTGCAGGTCTCCTCCGCGATCCTTATACCGTCCCACTTGAACAAATCCCGTATCCTGTGACCGTGACCGAACTTGCGGACGGGCTCCACGAACTTCCTTTCAGGGTTACGTGCCTGCCGCTTATCCACCCGGTTCCCTGCCGGGGATTCCGGTTTGAGATTGACGGGAAGGTGATAACGTACTGTACCGATACGGGTCTCTGCGACAACGCGATCACGCTCGCCCGCGGTGCCGACCTCCTTATTACTGAGTGCGGGTTAAAACCCGGCGAGAGAAATCCCGGCTGGCCGCACCTCAACCCGGAGGATGCGATTCACATTGCAAAAGAGGCAAAGGCAAAACGCCTCGCGCTGATGCATTTCGGCGCGGAAGTCTACAAGACCATTGAAGAACGCCGGGCTTTAAAAGCGCAGTTCGAACGGGAGTGCCCGGGACTTGTAGTATCTGAGGACGGGATGACGGTTGAGGTATGAGGGTTAAATCGAGAAAAGACAATTTTTCCCTGCCTTCATTTTTGATCAAGCACCCACAAACATGTGACCTGTTGTAATCCGGGCTCATTTTGCCTTCCGATTGGCGTCTGACACGACCAAACGGAGCCCGAAACGGGCCCCGTTTCAAAAAGTCAATAAATCAGCCTTATTTTTTCAATCGGACGAATTATGACGTTCATGTATTGCGTTTTTGAGCCCCGATTTCCGGCCCGGTTGAGTTATTGGCCATCCGGTAAAAATCAGCGGTTTCCGGGGCCTTGGCGGGGCTGGAAAGGGTATTATATGGGGGCAAAATTGAGCGTATTTTGGCAAAAGGAGTCCTATTTGTGGTTTTATGTTCAGGATCCCCGGTCAGGTAGGATTCAGGTTTTTTGTACCCTTCCCAGTACTTTCCAAACAAAAAAATCCCCTTCCTTGGGGGGGGTTCTGGAATGGAATGCCCCAAATAAATTTTTTATGAGAAAAGTTTTGGGAAAACATCTTTTTTGAGGATTCTTTCATCATGTGCGCACTCCTTACAACGGATAAATAATTTTGAGAGTTGCTCAATAAAGACCACTCCAGATCAATTTCATTATGAAAACGATCAAAGACTCACGTTCATTTTTAGTTTAAAGACGTTCTTGGGGGCTTCGCCCCCGCCACTAGAGCATCCCCATATTGCGATAATATAGTATTATAAAATCTCATGGAATTATTTGGATTTTCTGAATCTGGCTTTAATTTTATGAGGAATATTAGGTTTTAAAAAATTTTAATGGCTTCAAATGATGAATCACCTAAAAATATTATGAGTCTTCCGAAGACGAAATATTCTGAAAAACGTATTAAATTAAGAAAAAGCAATTAACAACCGTTTATTAACAATAAAATGGAAACTTTTTTTTATCTGTTTTTTTAAGGATAATGATCATGCAAAGCAAGAAATTTTTTTCAATTTTTATAAGTTGTATCGTTATCGTGATGATAGGAATAGCAGGTTGTGTATCATCATCAGCATCATCATCAAGCACTCCGATATCTACACAGACATTGAATATGTGTATCAAGGATCCCGGCAACGCAGATATTTGGGAATCATCTCCTGTCAACCTTTGGGATCAGCCAGGTGGATTATCTGCAGGAGCAAAAATTTCAGGGAAATTACCTGCATGCGACAATATAAATGTGGAAGTATGGGATGAGAAAACAATTGGGGGGGTAGTCTTTTGGAAAATCTCATACGGCTCAACGCAGGGATGGATAACTAAGCGTATGATTGAAGGGGAGTAATTCCTCATTTAATTAATTAAAAACCATTTAGGTTTTTACTCCCCCTTTTTCTTTTGTATCTATTTTGTATCACCCAACATTGATTATTTGAGTTACTGATGCATGGGGGACTGGGCACAGTATGATGCCGTTGTATTACCGGCACCCAAGTTTGGGAAACTATTATCGCTTGTCTGTGTAGGTAATACAACACTATCACAACTTTGGGGATGCCACAAGTATGCTTGGGCGAAGGCAAGAATTGCCGTAGACATAGAAGCGCGTTCGCATAATCAACTGTTGGTTTTCTACAAAGTAAAAAATTATGAAAAGTGGGTTCTCGAAAAAAAAATTACTTGTTTAATTTTTTCATGACCCATGCCATGTTCTCACCAAGAACTTTCATTGTGGCAAGACCTTCATCATCTTTTTCCACATCGCCCGCCGCAAGCCCGATGCCCACGTTCCAGTAGCAGGAACCCGGCACCACCATCTGGCTGATGAAAAAGAAATGGTTGATCGTATCAAACGTGTGGATCGCCCCGCCCCTGCGTACGGCAACAACAGCCGCCCCGACTTTGCGCCTGAACATCGAATCGTTTGCCATCGCGACAAAACCCGACCGGTCGATAAGCGCTTTCATCTCTGTCGACACATCCGAGAAGTAAGTCGGCGATGCAAGGATAATCCCGTCTGCTTCGTCCATTTTTTCAATGCATTCGTTTGCAAAATCGTCAATCACGCATCGGCGATCTTTATTCTCCCAGCATTTCTGGCAGGCAGTACACCCGTGTATCTTTTTCCCGGAAAGCTGCACCAGTTCAGTTTTGATCCCCGCTTTTTCCAGTTCCTTAAAAAGCGCCCGCACAAGAATAGCGGTGTTCCCGTCCTTGCGTGCGCTTCCGTTGAATGCGACAACCTTCATACCCCATCTCACCGGTAATCCCCTTTGGCATCGCTATGCACATAATTATACCTCCTTGCTGATTTTGGCAGGGAACGAGTGTTTTTTTAACGGGCCGGAAAGTTTGCCGGAAGTGAACGCGTGGAACAATAATTCCCGGATCTAGGGTACCATCTTATGAGCCCTCGCGCCAAATAGTCACACGATATGAATACACGATTACAGTTTTCCGATCTTTCTCTATCAAAAGAGATCGCGAAAGCCATAGAAAATATGGGCTTTGAAGAGCCCACCCCCATCCAAACACTAGCAATCCCTCTCATCCAGTCCGGCCGAGATGTGACCGCACAGGCACAGACCGGTACCGGCAAGACGTCAGCGTTCGGCATTCCGGTCATTGAAAATATTGACGCGTCGCAACGGGTTGTACAGGCCATTGTCCTGTGCCCGACGCGGGAACTCGCTATCCAGATCGCCGAGGAATTCTCCCATCTTCTTGCATTCCTCCCGAAAATTACCGTACTTCCCGTTTATGGCGGCCAGCCCATAGAACGCCAGCTCAAGGCGCTTGCTCAGGGTGTCCACATCATCATCGGCACCCCCGGCCGCGTGATGGACCACATGAAACGCCGTACCCTTTCCCTTGAAGGCGTGTCGATGGTGGTGCTTGACGAAGCAGACCAGATGCTTGACATGGGTTTCCGCGATGATATCGAATTAATCTTAAAGCGTGTGCCGCAGAAAAGACAGACCCTTCTTTTCTCCGCGACCATGCCCCGGCCGATCATCGAGATCTCAAAAAGATTCCAGAACAATCCGGAATTTGTCCGCGTCCAGTACCAGGAACTAACAGTCCCGGCTATCGAGCAGTCATATGTTGAGGTCAGGGATCGCGATAAGCTCGAGGCACTCTGCCGGGTCATCGATGTTGTCGACCCGCAACTCGCCATTATTTTCAGTAACACAAAAAGGGGCGCAGAAGACCTCGCCTCCCGGATCCGTGCCCGGGGTTACCGGGCAGAAGAACTTCATGGCGATATGAAACAGTCCCAGCGTGACCGGGTCATGAGCGGGTTCCGGAAAGGAACTATCGATATCCTGATCGCAACTGATGTTGCTGCGCGGGGGATTGATGTCGAGGATATCGACATGGTGATTAATTACGATGTCCCGCAGGATGTCGAGTATTACGTCCACCGTATCGGGCGGACAGGAAGGGCCGGAAAAAGCGGCAGGGCAATCACGTTTGTTACGCCGCGGGACTTCACGAAGCTCCGCGAGATCCAGAAATACATCAAAGTCCAGATCCCGAGAAAACCCCTGCCGACGGCTCACGATGTGGTCGAGTCAAAGACAAAAGCAATTCTCGAAGAAGTGCGCGAAGCGATCCATGAAGGCGGTATTGAGCAGTATGCCCGGCTGGTCGAGCAGGAAGTTGAAGGTGACCTGACAACGCTTGAGATTGCCGCAGCTCTATTAAAAATGCGCATGGAGCAGGGAGTCGAGTCCCGCAAGGAACGTGCCCCGACAGATTTCGGCGATACCGGGGCTGAAGCGGGGATGGTCAGGTTTTTCATCGGCCTTGGCCGTGACCACAATGTTGCGCCAAAAGATATCGTAGGCGCTATTGCAAATGAGACAGGTATCCCGGGCAAATCAATCGGAGCTATCCGGATCCTTGACACGTATTCGTTTGTCGAAGTCCCGCGTGACTGTGCCGAAGAGGTTTATACTATTATGAAGGAGCGTACGATCCGGGGCCAGCCCACCGGTATGGAACCGGCACAGGGCCGGCATGAATAGGCCGGTCTTTATGGGAAAAACTCAACAATTATCCTTTTTTCACCGATAACAAACGCATTTCCCTGCAACATTAAGAGGTCGTTGCTGGTTACCATCCGCGCTGTTTTGTCGGCAGTATTTATTTTTCGGGGGAAATCTTCCGGAAATCCCCGGATTTGGTGTTTTATAAAATCCTGTTTTGCGAACAATTTTAATGATCCGGGGTCACAACATGCAGTATGAAATTAAAATTTGTATTTGGCGGCATCGTGTTCATGGTGCTTCTCCTTGTCGCTGCTGGTTGCACCCAGCCCGCAGCTCAGGCAACACCTACCCCCACCCCGACACCAGAACCGACTATTGTAGAAACGGTGGCAACGGAAGCACCCACTGCTGTACCGACAACCCTCGCGTCCACAACACCAGGGCCGGTCCAGACTTTACAGAGCAACTGGAATGTTGATATCCAGGTTGCAAGCAACGGAAAGGCTATCGACCCGCAGGTAATCCTTACCTTCCGTGGCGGCAAAGGAATGAATATTATCCCTGAGATCGATATCACGCTGACCCGTTCTGACGGTACAGTCGTAAGCGACAAGATGGTCCAGCCACTCTATGTCGGTAAGACCGTCAGTCTCCCGGGTTCGACCAGCAACAATGACCGGGCGGAAGTCTGGGTAATTACTCCCCAGGGCGACAGGGTTAAGGTTATCGACAAGTACGTGCCTTTCAGGTCCTACAACTAATCTTTTTTTATCCCGGTTAACCGGACAGTACACCAGATTTTGTTTAAAACCTATCTACACCGCAGGACCCTGTAATTTAGCCTGATGAGGGAACATTCGTAATGATTTTTCAAAAATATGATATTTTTGAAATGTGAATACCCGAGTCGGTCATTTTTCAAGAAAAAAATTGTCTGTTCTCTTCTTAACGGACATATCATTGAGTATTTAAAAAATTGAATGGTCCTGACCGACAGGATTATAGTCTGTTTATTCTGCAAGTTTCTGGATTGTCGGGGCGAGCAGGTTCTCATCCCCGATAAGGAAGATCTGGTCTCCTGAGTTGATTGTACTGTCATTTGCGGGAACAATAAGTCCGCTTTTTCCGCGCCGGAACACAATTGCTGCAACACCTTCCGGCAGTCCGAATGCAGCCACGGTTGTTTCCTTTCCGGCCGGAATGGTTACTGCACGGATCGCACCGCCGTTTTCATAGAGCAGATTAAGGAGCACACCGGCATCATCTGGTGTAAGGTTTGGTGCGATCTTCTTTTTTGCCTCGTTAATGGTCTTGCTGATTTCATCTTTTGCAGGGAGTTCTTTTGAGACACGATTGTAAACGTCCTGTACTGCTTCATGGGCTTTTACAGCAACAGGTTCCAGTGATTGGGTAATCCGGCCCCGGATTCCCTCAATAGTGTCAGCTACATGGGCTGCGGCTGCCTGAGCGGTTTCCTTTGCCTGCTCTGAAAACGCAACCGACTTTTTTACGATAACCGGCGTACTCTCAGGGACTCCCAGTGCGTCGAGATCTCCAAGAGCAAGCCTGATCGCGTCTTTGCCAACCGTTGAGTCGCCGTATACTGAAACCGTGATCCAGTGGTTCCTCTCGGTGGTTCCTACATCCAGATCTTCTCGTTCGTTCAGCCCTATTTTTTCAAGTGTGGCCGGGTTCATACGTGCGCGACCTTCGCTTGGAAACGCACGTTTCTGGACGGTAAGCGTGAATTCTTCCATTATAATCAGGATTAACCCTGACTCGTATAAGGTTTCCGGAATCTGGCTGACGGCGAACAGGAAATTATCTTATCCCCCATCACATGATGCTTTTTTTATTTACCATAGGATATATGTCAAATCCTGTGAATTTCATTAAAAATTTACTTCACGGTTCTCTGGTAGAAATGCCATTTATTTCTCGTTTGAAAACGATCTTTTATTCGAGGATTCAAAATCCTTTTACGCCCGGTTGGACTTTTTACTTTTTCACATCCGAAAGAAGACCGCTTTTTAGCAGATCTCTTTTGGAATTTATTCGTCCGCCAGATGGAGGGTCTGCCAGGTTACCGCTTTTTCTTCAACGGCTTTTTTGATCACCCGTTGTGTCCGGGTAAGCGTGGCGCTGCCATGTTTTACATCCATGAACACAATCCGGATTGTCCCGCTTTTTTCATCAGCCACGCCAGAAAGGCCATCAAAGATGATGTAATCGACAGGTGACCCGATAAACCTCGCATCTGCCGGAAGATAGTCAAACGATGGGAGCAACGGTGCCATCTGTTCAGCAATCTTTCCTTTCAGGGTCGAACGGGACCGGTTCACGGAGTCTTTTCGGATTTCTGTCGCTGCCTCCATTTTCCATTTCTCAAGTTCTGCCCTGTACCGTGCCTCAATCGCGGTGATCTGTGCTTTTACAAAAAGCCAGCCAAGAACAAACCCGATAACAAGAGCAATGATACAACAAACGAGGATCTCTTCAAATTCCATGAAGAGGGGTATAAAGCCAGCCTTTTTATTCGGCTGGCATGCGGTGTGAAAATGACCGGTGTGACACTGATTGGTGTACTAGCACAATTCTCAGGAACCCTGCATGCCATTTTGGCTCCTGAATCCGCAAGTGTTTAAATATCTATGTTCTGCCGTCGTTGTCTCGGTAAATCATTGCAGTGTCCAAACCACAATTCTTTATTTTTAGCATGGCAGACTTAGGAGAGTGTAGCTATGCAGAATACTCCAACCCGCAAATACCAGGTAGTCGAGGAAGCGGAGATCGATCTCGTCCTCAAATGCAGGGACAGCCACGAATTTTACGAGCAGTACTTCCAGGTCTTCCCAAATTCAAAAAAAGGTCTCGAAAGTATCGCTAAAATCTGGAAACGCCGGAGCGAGTTTGCAAAGAAACGCCCACAAGCCTTGTTACAGTCAGAAACCGGCGCGCAATCATCCCATGAAATCCGGGCATTGATCGCTGAACAGACAAAGATCTTAAGCGAGATGGCCGCACTCACAAAAGAGAACCTTGAAGTGAGCCGGAAGATCCTTTCGGCACTTTCCCGCCAGAATAATCTTCTTTTGGGACACGAAGAAAAACCAAAAGATGAAAAACACATATCGGATGAGCATCACGCAGATGTTCCAAAACCCCCGGTCCAGAAAAAAATCCCTGAAAAACAGGCACCGATCATGGTCGGATCATAATTATAATTACAGATTTTTTTTATTTTATAATTAGCGCGCATAAATTTTAAAACCCTTAATATTTAAGAAAAAGGAATAATTTTTAGTTTTTTCATTTAATTGTATTCGTAAAAGTCAAAAAAGCTTCCAGATAATAAATAGAATCTGCCAGAATTATGGATAAATTGAATTATTTATCTCTCAAATAACCGTAATATTTTAAATAGATCTACGCAAAAATTTTTGTATATGCCACGTGGACGACCTAAAGGCTCACGGAACCTGAGCGCGTACGAACGCGGAAAAGTAAAGCGAATCCGGGAGATTATGTCCCAAAAAGGGATTATGGAGTTTGAAAACCTGCGTGATCCGCAGATCCTGAATAATATTTACATCAATACGGACAACGAAGTTTTTGTGAAATATGGTTTTGGCAAGGCCGTCAGTTCTGAGACATCCAGTCCAAAAAACCGGGAGAGAGAGAAAGTTATCGCAAAACTGGAAAAGAATATTGCCGCATTACGTGATGTAATCTAAAACCCAGATTTTATTATATGGGGAAACGCGTTTTGATTTTTTAAAAATATCTGGGGTCGGACAAATATCTTGTAAAAATTGCGATTCACTTTTCTTATCCGGCGCCAGTCCGATTGGAGATAAAAAAAAGTGATCTTTTAGGTTTGGATCCCCTTTTAGAGAATTTCTGAAACGGATTTTTTTATTTCCTCATAAAGGGCAAGGCCTGCTTTTTCATCGTCAGCATCGACCATGATCCGGATAAGCGGTTCTGTGCCGGATGCCCGTATTAACGCCCACGTGTTTTGCCGTTTAATTTTCAACCCGTCAGTCCGGTCAATTGTGTCTTTGGCATATCGTTTATTGAGTTGTTCGATAAGTCTGGCACCGTGTGGTGTTGAGATTTTATCTTTTATCATGTGCCGGGGAGGCAACTGCCGGACAAGTGACGAGAGACTCTGGCCGGTTGCAGCAAGAAGCGAGACCATCATTGCTGCCGTCATTCCCCCGTCGCGGCAGAACTGGTGCTCCGGGAAAATCAGGCCGCCGTTTCCTTCGCCGCCAAATACTACCGGTTTACCACTGTCAATAAGTTCCCGCATCGTGCGGGCGACATAGATGCTGCCGACCGGAGTATACTGGACAGAACAACCCTCTTTTTTTGCGACAAGTTCGACCATCTGCGATGTACTGACCGGTGTAACAATAGTACCTTTTTTGTTCCTGCTGACGTGCTGTGCAATTAAAGAAAATTCCTGGTTTTCCTCAATAAAGGATCCGTTCTCGTCAACAAATACGGCACGGTCAGCATCACCATCATGAGCGACACCAAATGCAGCATTGCTTGAGACGACCAGTGCCGCCAGTCCTTTGAGTCCTTCAAGAGACGGTTCCGGTAATCTCCCGGGGAAAGTTCCGTCCATAATCCCGTTGATTGTCAGCACCCGGCAACCGAGTGCCTGTAAGATTGCCGGGGTTGTCTGGCAGGCCGGACCTGAGCCGGGATCGACAACGACCGTTATTCCGTTTCCGGGTTTTCCTTCGAACTGGTTTACAATCGCACGGACATATTCATTGATCAGGCCGGGTGCAGTTTCTTCTGTCCCAACCATGTCCCACGCTTTTGTCGGAAGGGATTTGTCCGCTATCAGTTCTTCGAGCCGGATGGTCTCTTCATCGCCCATTTCAGTGCCATCGGGCTCAATAATTTTTACACCATTGTATTCAGGGGGGTTGTGTGATGCCGTGATCATTGCCCCGCCATCGAAGTGCTCTTTTACAATATACTGGAGGGCCGGTGTCGGGAGAATACCGCAATCAATCACATCGCATCCCGTGGCAAGGAGCCCGGCTTTGAGTGCATTTGCGAGTGTCGGGCCGGATGTCCGGGTGTCCATTCCTACTGCTATGCGTCCCGGTCGCATCGTACCAAGTGCTTTACCGATATGGAGTGCAAGGTCCGGGGTGATCTCTTTACCGATTACTCCCCTGACGCCGTTTGTTCCAAACAGCCGTTTTTGCATCTTTTTTATTGTCATCTTCGTTAGATCCATCGGATTTTTGTGGTTTAATAGTCTTCGAACAGTGAGAGTGATGAGATGACCTGCTCGACTGTCGGGTTCCGAAGAACACAGGTGTCACTGGGAAGGTCCCCGATAATGATCTTCGGGAACTTCCGTTGTTTGAATCCTTCAATTACCGCAAAATCCACGCCATCGTTTTTTAAAAAATGAAGAATATTGTCCAGGTTATCTGTATGTATTGCGATTACGGATTTTGTGGAATCAATTCCCACGGACACATCGGCGCCATCGTCAAAAAAGAGCGTGGTGTCTTTTCCTTCTTCAAGTAAAAACTCGTGATCCCCAAGGTGCTTGATGACACCGACACGCCCGCGTGATTTAAGCAGTGGTATGAGTTTTCGGATAAATGTGGTTTTTCCGGTATTTGCCCGGCCGGAAACCTGGATAATTTTCATGATTTAAACATCGTCCTGCAGGTTATTGTGCGACGCGGTTTGGTCCCGTGTTTCGTTCATTTCCACAGATCTTGATATTTCCTGTGATGGTGGGTCTGTAGTGAATTTGGGAGATCCATCTGTTATTTCCATTGTCGGATTTTTGTTATGCAGTATTTTCTGATCTTCCTGTGTATCGGATTCGTTTTGTAAAACTTCCGGGTTATTTATTGAGGGGACGGCCGGTTTTTCGTTGGCGGGAATTGAGACCGGTAGGGGTGTCTCTTCGGTTGTGCTTTCCTGTCCACTGGTATCTTGTGCCTTCTGCTCATTTTCGCGGTTCCGGAGGATCGTCTTTGCAGTCTCCCCAACACTTCGCATTACATTTGTTATCCGGTCTTCGATGTCGATCTCTTCATCAATATCAAGTGTGGTCCCTTCGACCTCAAGGAGAAAACGCGAGACTTCGCTTGCCTCAAAAAGGAGGTCATCCAGTTCATCGGTTGTAAAAAATCCGCACATTGCCCCGTAAAAAAAAGTGGCACTGGCCTTTCGGACTTTTTTCTTAAATGAGTGACGGGCCTGGTTTACTGCCTGCGGGGAGTACGGTTCTTCCATAAATGGGACAAGTTCCGGCAGGTGTTTGCCGATAAATGTCATCTCGGCGCCACCGGAAGTACGGAAATCTGTGCAGAGTCGTGCGAGTGCCCATTCGCGTGCGGTAATGTATGTTCGTTTCCGCAGGAACTGGTTGACCTTACGATAGGTCGCTCCGTCCACTTTTTTGAATTTTTTATATTTGTTTATCTCCTGCTGGATAACAGATTCATCCATAATGGTCCCTCACGCCGGTTTTTATTTCCTGCCCGATGAGTGGCGGTTCTTGTAAATGTTTCATTATTAGACCTTTTTGTATATAGCGGTATGTGGTTTATAACGGTGAGGAATTTGAAAATTTTCAATCTTTATGTGAACACTTTTGGAGTGGATTGTCCTGGTTGTTAACATTCCAATCCGATAATTAACCGTCAAAACCGGTGAATGGGTGATTCATATGAGGGTTGTTATTGGTGTACCTGCAACCGGCAGTTTTCTTATGTGCTCCCTGTGAATGTCGTTTTGTAGAAATGGATGGCACAAGGGTAATTTCAAAAATCCAAAATTCGTTGGCGTAATGTACTATTTCAGCCCCTAAATTCAAGAAGGATTTACGGGGTGAAAAATGGTGAAAAGTGCATGCCCAAAAGGTAATGCGAAAAAGTTCATCCGTTTTGAACCGGAAACGATTGACGCTCCAGGGCTCCGCCCCGCCGATATGGCGTCCCGTTTGCGATAGTGCTGTATTACCGGAATTGGGATTTTAGGTAATACAGAGGAATCACATGCGCCCCCGCCCCCAACGGGAGCAGGACTGGCGCAAGGGGGGGCGGATGTTTGTGAGGGCTAGAAGTTTGGGGCTAGATTGGCACTATACCCACTCTAAAATCGGTGATTTCATTTGTTCAGTTATGATCCCTGCTATCTTCTCCCATGATGTCCCGGATATATAGTTTCATCTTTGAAGCCGGGGTTGTAGCAGATATTGGTTGAACCGTAGAATCCAGAAGTGTACTCTGTGTAGTTTCTGAGGGCTGGTCATTTTTTGTATGTTTTGCATGTTTTGATTGCGCATTGCTGTTTTGCTTTACCAGATCATCCAGAGCCGAACGTGGGATACGCCAGGCACGATAGGAAATTTTTGTCCCGGTAAGTTTTCCGGTTCGGAGCCAATGGTGCACAGTTTTCTGGTGGACTCCCAATATGTCTGCCACTTCTTTTGGAGTCAGGAACTGAGGATCCGTGGTCATAGTACGTTACCAATAGTTCCCATTACGAACGTAAATAATTCATTCTTTGATACACATCTGAAGAAAATCCTTTAAAAAAAAAGTAGAGTGGGGGGCGAATAACCCTGCAAATCCGGACCCCCGTCCGTGGAAAAGGTGCCTTGAATAAGGGGGGTAGTTGCAATCCTCTGGAGAATATAATCTTACCAATCCGGTTAATCGTTACGTATCTGTTTGTCAGCAGATTTCAGGTTTAATTTGAAAAATCCTGAATCCTGAAAATAAAGTTTCTTTCCTGACTCATTTTCATTGATATGATTACTGTCAACTGCGGGATTTTTTCGTTGAACGTGGTCTGATAGCGTATGTGTTCTTGAATATATCCTTAAAATTGTGAGATTACTTCTAAAAAAAAGCATTTTAGTGTATAGCATCATATGGTTTATATGTGGCAATATTTGGAGATTTAATGTAGAATTTTTAAAAATAACAGTGGTATTTTGGGAAAATTTCGTAATTCTCGTTGGGTTTTATCCAATCCGTAAAAAAAAAAGAAACCTTTATCTTACCGGCGCTGTTGGAATTCTCTAAAGCCCTTTTCGTTACTCTTCAGGGAGTTCGTTTCTGCAATGTTTGCTTATCCCTGTTATTATGATACCCATAAATCGCCCATATTTCCGGGTTTTTTATTGCTGTACACACCCCGGATATAAGGAATTAATTCAGATGGTGGTCATTTCCAAATTTTCCAAAATCGTTTTACGTCGTGATTATGTATTATTCTCCCATTTTTTCTGGAAATTTAGGGGGCAGTCAGTATTACCGTGATTTAGGAATAATTACTTTATAAAAGGCTGGATTAGCAACGTATTTTTCAAAATTTTGGTCTGAATTGTTGTGGTATTCAATTCAGTAGACTCTCAAAATTCGGATTTTTTTAGAATTTCCAAAGCGTGTCCGAAATAAACATCCAAATTATTTCCCGATTTTTGAAAACAACCCTTGCCAGATCATTGTTAGAATTATTCGAGTTTATGTTAATCCGGGAATTGAACAAATTTGGAATTTCCCGGATTTTTCAAAAAGTTTTACCTACGTTAGCAATTAAAATAGATCCAGCTTATTCTGGCAAATCCTGATTTTGACAAGTCTTTAAACAGATGGTCCCTGCCGGATTTTGCAATTTGAATTAATTTGGAAAATTTCGGAATTTTCAAAAAGTTTTACCGAAGTTAGCGGTTAAGATAGATCCAAATTATTTTGGCAAATCCTGATTTTGACAAGTCTTTAAACAGATGGACCCTGCCAGATTTTGTAAATTGGATTAATTTGGAAAATTTCGGAATTTTCAAAAAATAGTAGTGATTTTGACAGTCGGAAAGTTATAATGATTATTTCAGAAGATTTGGATTTGAGCAATACAGGAAATAAGAGTGCCGACATTAGAATTTAAAAATCGGAAAAATTCGGAAAATTTAGGATCTCCCGTTTTTCACTGACGTTGACGGGTAAAATAATTTCCAGATTAATCCGGGAATCTGAAATTTGGATTGTTGTTTGAAATAAAAAATCCGTTGTTAATTGTAAAACTAGACAAATCGGAATATTCCAGAATTTCTAAATTATTATCGATGTTAACTATCAGACATTTTCCAGATTTTTGGGGAAAATTATATTCCAATAATCATGAGGCATAAATATCCAAATTCGGTTTTTGATACACTCCGGAAATATTTAGTAGTTAACGTCAGAAAAAAATGGAAATTTCCGATTTTTTCGGATTTATCGGATTTTCAATTTTAACATGGGAGCCATATTTTCCTACAATAATCTAATTCAATCCTCGCCGAACACGGGAACACTTTTTGATGACAACCCTCGGAGAGTATTAATAAAAATTTCGGAAAATACGAATATACCCAATTTTTGAAATTGACGTTGGTTCTTTTGTTTAAAATAAAAAAAGTAAATATACAGTTTTTTAGTGTTCAATAATTCCAGGATCTCTAAATCTTGTCCCGATCTCACCGATGTTCAATGCGAATATATCCCCGAAATTTTTCAAAAATCTCCATTTTGATTATTACCAGATACTCTTAACGGTGAAGGTACAATCCTGAAATTTACCAAAATATTCCAAAATTTTGCTGACATTATGTCTTAAATGGTGCCCTGACCAGAGTCAGGATAAATCCGTTCGATCTTTGACCTGAATTCATAAAATGTCATTCAATATTTCTGAAATTTGATGGAAAATGCATTTCAGATTTACGCTTTAATAATTACTGCGGGAAACCGGGTTTGAATGTTTCCCGTCAGAGAAACATGCGTTGTGAGATCACGCAGGTAAAATTGTATCTAATACCCAGAAATCACAAGAGGGGTTACGGCGATAGTAAGGGAATAGTCTCCGGAGTCGCAGGTTTGAAATTTCAACAAATTTTTCAGAGTATAAATTCTAGCCAATATGAAATCGGGAAAATTGGTTGTTATAATAGTTTTTCTCGTTAATTGACCTGTGATATCCCGAATTGATTTTACACATATAACCATTTCTGTGCATAAGCCAGG